>CAXHHE010000046.1:0-14087 GCA_964016365.1 uncultured Bacteriovorax sp.
GAATAACTATGCTTTGGTTTAGACACTTTGTTTTGCTCTCATTTGCACTTTGGACAACTTTTGCCCACAGTGCTTTAGAGTACTCAAAAATCGAACACGCAGGTTGCCCTGAAAATGCCTACTGCCAGAAAGTCACCGGAGAAATCAGACAAAAATGGCTTAATCAACTCGACGATTTTAAATCGCGTAAATTAAACGAAGCCAAATTCAATGCCGAACTTCAAAAAGAATACGGATTGCCCATTTCCAACTGGGCGGCAGAAGAGGCCAGTGTCCTTCCACGCATTATCATGTGGGACTCTCCTTGCCCTCAACACAAAAAAGAAGCTTCAAAATTTTACATCAGCGAAATTTTTCGCAAAAACTTAAAGGACTCGGAGATTAAAGATTACACTACTCTTTATTTCGCCAAGGCCATAGGCGTAGACTCTGCTAAAAAAATCTTCACCGTAACTATTCCCCGCGGAGAAATCCCGACATTCATTGAAAACAATGATTACTATTTCCTGCGTGAAGATGAGGGAAAATACTACGGGTTATTACTCGGACGCGAAGGAAATTTAAAAATCACAAAAATCCAAAATGTAAAAGAACTACCAAAAGAAACTGTTTGCTTAAAAGAGCAGATCGACACATTTTTAAGAGAAGCTCCATCTCCTACTTTTTATCAAGGCTACCACTGCAAAGAGATCTGGGATAAAACGAAAAAAGCTTACACCCCAATGCTCTTTGGCTGGAGCTGCAATTGAAACTTTGTCTCTACAATGTAGAAAATCTTTTTTTAATGAACCAGGCACCTGGCGAGGGTTATAAAAAACCTGTCGAAAAAACTGAATGGGTGGCAAGAACTCTAAGAGAAATCAACGCCGACATCGTCATGCTTTGTGAAGTTGGTGGAAAAGAAAGCCTCGACTTATTAAACGCTCGCTATTTAAATCACGAGTACTACACCGCACTTTTACCGGGAAATTCAGACCGCGGTATTGAGATGGGATATCTCATCCATAAGCGCGTTCCATTTTTCCATCAGCTTTTGAGCCATAAAGAAAAAGTGCTTAACTTCAATTACCCGCACGAACTTTTAGAACAACAAAAAAATCAGGGTGAATTAAAAATTCACCGATTCTCCCGCGATATCGCCGAGCTTAGATTAATCAAAGACCAAAAAGTAGTCTTCATCATCATGCTGGTTCACTTGAAATCTAAACTAGATAAAGAAGGCATTGACTTCAACGGACAGCTTAGAAGAAAAGCAGAATTTCACACGTTGGTTGAGACCTACAACGAGCGCAGAAAAGAGTTTCCAGGAGTTCCGGTTGTCGTGGCCGGAGACATGAACGGCCAGGCCCAGCGGATTGTCCTGGAGCCGGAATTCCAGGCCCTGTACGAAAAAACCGACCTGGAGGACGTGCTCGAAGTCATCGGCGAGCCGGCCGAGCGCAGATTTTCCTATTTCCATTTTGGGCGCGAGAACAATCGCGAAGCTTCCCAGCTCGACTACATTCTCCTTCCTCCCGAGCTCCACAGCAAGGTTCAAAAAGAAGAATCAGGCATTTACCACTACCGCGATCAAAACGGCGTCCTGGTTCCCTACCCACAGGACTCCTTCCAGCGCTACGCCCTTCCCTCAGACCATTACCCAGTGGTGGCGACCTTCGAAT
This sequence comes from uncultured Bacteriovorax sp., assembly GCA_964016365.1. Taxonomy (GTDB): domain Bacteria; phylum Bdellovibrionota; class Bacteriovoracia; order Bacteriovoracales; family Bacteriovoracaceae; genus Bacteriovorax. The sequence goes on from CAXHHE010000046.1 coordinate 1,662, forward strand.
TTTAGCATTTTAAATTTGTGAATAGACTTCAAATAAGTTAAATTCTGGCCTTATTAATTCAATGATTTTTAATGAGGTGACACGATCATGGAAAACGACAAAGCACGCCCTCCGGCCCCTTGGACAAAGGAAGAAGCAGATAGCGTCTACCACATCAGCCGTTGGGGTGATGGGTATTTTGATATCAACGACCAGGGACACTTATGTGTTCGCCCGAACCAGGACGAAAACGGTCCACGTATTGATATCGCCGAAGTTCTTGAAGAGATGAAAGCACAAAATATTCCTCTTCCGATCGTCGTTCGTTTCCACGATATTTTAAGATCACACGTAAAAGTGATTAACGAAACTTTCCGCGATGTCATTCGCGAAGCTGGATACCAGGGAATGTACACTGGTGTTTATCCAATTAAAGTAAACCAAATGAGAGAAGTTGTGGAAGAGATCGTCGATGCCGGCGCTCCTTACAACTTTGGTCTTGAAGCTGGTTCAAAACCAGAACTACTTTCAGTTCTTGCTTACAACGACAACCTTGATGCCCTAACTGTTCTTAACGGATACAAAGACGAAGAGTACCTTCGCCTTGCTCTTCTAGGAAACAAACTGGGAAGAAAAGTTATCGTCGTTATCGAGAAGTTCTCTGAGCTTCATAAAATCCTTAAGCTTTCTCGCGAAATGAATGTTGAACCAGTCATTGGTCTTCGCGCGAAGATGGTTGTTAAGGGATCTGGAAAATGGGCAGACTCTGGTGGAGAAAAAGCGAAATTCGGTCTAACGATCGCTGAAATCCTTACAGCTGTTCAAATCCTAAAAGATGAAGGCTTCATCAATTCACTAAAACTTTTCCACTTCCACATCGGTTCTCAGGTAACAGACATTAGAACTGTTAAAGAAGTTATCCGTGAAGGTGGACGTATTTTTGCTAAGCTTTGCCAGCTTGGTGCTCCTCTTGAGTACTTCGACGTTGGTGGTGGTCTTGGTGTTGACTACGACGGTTCACAGTCAACAAGTGACTCGTCAATGAACTACAAGCTTGCCGACTACGCTTCAGATATCGTGTATATCTTAAAAGAAATCTGTGATGCGGAAAAAGTAAAACATCCGAACATCGTTTCTGAATCAGGTCGTGCGATTACTGCACGTCACTCGTGCGTGATCACTAACGTTGTCGATAAAATCGAGACATCATTTACTGATTACAAAACAGATAAAGTCGAAGGCGACCACACTCTTGTGCAAAACATGAGAGACCTGCTTGAGACGATCAATGAAGAAAATGCTCAGGAAGTTTATAACGATGCTCTGGACTTTAAGCGCGAATGTATGAACGCTTTCCGTCTGGGAATCTTAAAGCTTGAAGAGCGCGCACGCATTGAAACTCTTTTCTGGAAAATCACAAAAAAGATTTCAGCACTTCTGCCAACAATGGAATTTATTCCTGACAACCTTTCTGACATCGATCAAGGGATTGCTCCACAATACCTTTGTAACTTCTCTATCTTCCAGTCTGCGCCGGACTTATGGGCCATTGGACAACTTCTGCCAATCGTTCCTATCACGCGCTTAAATGAGAAACCTGAAGTTCAAGGAACACTGGTAGACATCACTTGTGACTCTGATGGAAAGATTAACAAGTTCATCGATATCAATGAAACAAGAAACCTTCTGCCACTTCACGAGCTTCGCCAGGACGAAGACTACCATATTGGTCTGTTCCTAACGGGAGCTTATCAGGACGTAATGGGTGATCTTCACAACCTATTTGGCCGTTTAAATGAAGTGCACGTTTTCTGTGACGATGAAGATCCAACAGACTTCTACATCGAAGAAGTGATCCGTGGATCATCTTCTGAGTCAGTACTGGCAGCTATGCAGTACAACCCGGAAGCGATGGCGTACACAATGAAGAAGAATATCGACCGTCAAATTGCTCAAGGGAAAATCATGCCACGCGAAGGTGTTCGTCTGGTGGATTTCTATGAGAGCTGTCTGAAGTCATACACATATTTAAAACAGTAGTATTTTAATACGAGGTAAATAATGAAACGCGGACCTATTACTGAATTTATGCTTACTCACTACAAACACTTCAACTCTGCTTCACTTGTTGATGCAGCTAAAGGTTGGGAAACTCACCTGGCAAAAGGTGGAAAGATGTTTGTAACGTTAGCAGGAGCAATGTCGACAGCTGAACTTGGAAAGTCTCTTGCTGAAATGATCAGACAAGATAAAATTCACGGGATCTGTTGTACAGGAGCAAACCTGGAAGAAGATATTTATAACCTTGTAGCTCACAATCACTACCACCGCATTCCAGACTGGAGAGCGCTGACAGCTGAAGAAGAAGTGAAGCTTATGGAAAAAGGTCTAAACCGTGTAACTGACACTTGTATCCCAGAAGAAGAGGCCATGAGAAAGATCGAAGGTCTTTTAAATAAAGAATGGCAAAACGCTGATAAAGCGGGTGAAAGCCATCCTCCTCACTTCTATTTCTGGCAGCTTCTAAAGAACCCAGAGTTCAAAAAAGAATACCAGATCGATCCAAAAGACTCTTGGATGATCGCTGCTATGGAAAAAAATATTCCAATCTACACACCAGGTTGGGAAGATTCGACTAACGGAAACATGTACGCAGCTGCAGTGATCGAAGGAAGAATTAAAAACGTTCACACTGTAAACTCTGGTATCCAGACGATGATCAGACTTGCTGAATGGTACACAGAAGTTTCAGCTAATCACTCAATCGGTTTCTTCCAAATCGGTGGTGGGATCGCTGGTGACTTCCCTATCTGTGTTGTTCCAATGCTGGAGCAAGATCTTGAGCGTAGCACTCCACTTTGGGGTTACTTCTGCCAGATCTCTGATTCGACAACTTCATATGGATCGTACTCTGGTGCGGTTCCAAATGAAAAAATCACTTGGGGAAAACTTGATGGTTCTACTCCAAAATTCATCATCGAATCAGATGCTACAATCGTTGCACCACTCGTTTTTGCTTATGTTTTAAATTGGTAGTCGGCCGAAAAAATGCGTAAGCATTTTTACTAGTTAGCTTAGAGTTCGGACGACCGACAAAAAGCTCCTTCGGGAGCTTTTTGTCCAACTTATTTTCCTCTCACATTTTTCATAAAACACCCGATAAAGCTTCATCCTCTGATTTATCAGAGACCATGGAGAGGCCTTTATGAAAAATCTTTTTATCATTTCTACCCTTACTCTTACGACTCTTGTTTCATGTGCAGGGCCTGAAAGCTTTGAGCAAAAGATGGACCGCTACACTCCAAAAAATATGGGACAAAACCAGGTTCCAGAAATCACTTCAAGCGGCTTTAAATTCTCTTCATCAAAATCGAGAATGCCGGCAAGTGCAGGATCGGCAACAAGTGTAGAAAAATCGCTAAGCGAAGAAGCAACTCTTTCAAACAAAAAACTTTATTTCCTCACACTCTTTGGACAATACGAGAGCATGAAAAAATACGCTCAAGACTTTGAAGCTCCAAGTGTGAACATCTGTCCTCATTTCCACACTAGCCTTCTTGAGCACAAGGGAAGAAAACCTGCTGGATTTGCCGGGAATGTGACTTATAAAAACAACAAAAAATTTGTCTACGACTATAAAAAGATCGAAGACGCTGATTACGTTTCAAAAAGACCGGAGCTCTCTTTGCCATTGGCAAAAGATGATGTCACTCCAAAAGTTGTGGACATTTTCCGCTCGCAAAAAGGCGATATGAATGATGCTAAAATGAATGAGCTGGTTCACAAGGCACTGGATATTCACCTGGCAAAGACGTATTCAGAAATCAGAGAGCTTTGTGAATTCGGTGTAAGTAACAACTACTACATCTATGAGAACCTGATCACGCACATTAAGAACTCAAGCTTCCCGCCTGCAGAAAAAAGCATGGACACTCTTTTAAAGACGACCATCTTCTCAAACATTGCATTAGTGACATCGCTGGATAAAATCCAGGCCACTCCAATGCGCTCAATTGCTTCTGTAGGAAGTAAGTCAAAAGAATCATCGAACACTTACTCAAATGAAGTGATGACGAGATTAAATGTTGAATGGGCAAGAGAGTATTTTGAAAGCTTAAAATAAAAAAGCTCCCCTCGGGGAGCTTTTTTTTTGCTTAATGGAATAAGAATAAACGATTTCTTGAAGACAGTACGGCCAGGTTATCCCCAGTCGACACCATTTCTCCAAAGACCGCTGAGTAAGCGTGACCTAATTTAAAAGTCTCCACAACATTCAGTCCTTTTTGATCAACCAGCTTTAATTCACCAGTTGTCGTTGAAACCGCAAAGTATGTTTTATAAGGCACGATAGAAGTGATCACACCGCTTGAAACCTTCACAGTCTTTTGCAGGTTAAGGTTTTTATCTGTCACTAATAGCTCACCATTTGGCGTTCCAAAGATCAATTGATCGTCGCGGACAAGAGGTGGTCTTGAAACTGTAAAGTCAGACGTTCTTAAAACTTTCCCAGTGTTCGGGTCAATCAGGCTTAAAGCTCCACCAACTGGCGAGATATAAACTCTGTCTTGAAGAACAAAAGGAGCGTTGTCGATATCGACAAATTTTGAAGCCGTTGTCAGCTTTGTTTCATAAAGAAGAACACCCTCTTCAATCGATAAAGCGGCAAAAGTTCCGTCGGCAAAACCAACCAGAAGCTTGTCTTTATAAACGACAGGAGTTCCTGCGCGCTGAAGAGTTGTCAGGTAAGGAACTGAGCGCTTGTAACCCCAAAGGATTTTCCCAGTTTCAACATCCAGACAGAAAACCTGGTGGTTTCTAAGCTGGAAGAAGACTCTTCCGTTACTCACCACACCTCTGGTTTCCACAGAAGCCCCAAGGTCAACTGAGTATTTAATGGTCCCAAGAATTCCATGGCGAGAAATCACTCGACCTTGAACTGTTCCATAAATCACCTGGTCTTTGTAGGCCACTGCACCAGCATGGTAGGCCGATCCGTCGAACTCACTCCAGATCTCGCGTCCATTTTCCAGTTCGTAAGCTTTCATATACCCACCATTATGTCCGGCATAAACGATGCCTTCGTGAACAAGTGGTGACTGAAGACCAATTGGTAAATTTCCGCTGTCATAGCTTGGATCAAGATTTTTAATCCAAAGCGGAGTCAAAGGAGAGCGCTCCTCTACCACCTTTGTAGGTTTGTACTCTTTTAATGTTGAACATGAAGCCAGTACAGACAGAGAAAGGAGTAAAGAGATACAGTATTTTTTCATTCTAATGAACCAGTTTTAAAGCTTAAAGTTTTGTCAGGTAAAGTTGAGCAATTTTTACGAACTCTGCTTCGCCTTTTGCTTTTTCTACTACGTATGTGAAGTTCTTCTTAGCTTTTTCCTTGTCACCAGCTTTCATATAAAGGCGGCCAAGATCAAGGTAAGTTTTCCCTTCGAAAATTTTTACTGACTGAGAAGTCATTTTTTCCAGAGTTTCGATAGCTAATTTATCTTCCCCTAGGTCTTCAAACACTGCTGCTTGACGGCTTAGGATGAAATACTTTGCGTAGTCATCACTTGCGATTTTTTCACCAACAGATAAAACAGCACGCGCTTCAGTGTTTTGAGCGTGGGCCATTAAAGCGTCGCTTGATTTAATGACTAGAGGTAGTAGTCCTAAATACTCACCCATTTCCAGGTGAAGGTTCATCACACCACTCTCCAGAGTTTTAGCTGCGTTTGGAGCAGTTGGGTTTGCCAGGTAGTCTTTTAGAGTTGTGATCTCAAAAGCATGAATCTTGTTGTTGTATTCAACGTTAGACTTGTCAGCGAATGTTTTGAACATTCCAAAGCCTAAAACAGCGGCCACGATTACCCCTAAGACCGTGTAAACGGCAATTTTATTCTTAGCAACAAAGCTTTCTGCCTTGTTTCCAGTCAGGATTTCGTTAATATCGCGGTTTTGAGATGAAGTCGTTGTAGTCGTCATTGATTACCTTAGGTTGAAAGTTTACATTTTTAAACAAAGTCATTCTAAAAAGCCTTTGTTAAGTTGTCAAAAATAGAGAGCTTAGTTAGAATAAATATATTAGAAAAACGCTGCTGACAGGATGCGCAGTCCACATTTATTTAGGTAAGAAGGATTTTGACCTTATGAAGAATCTCTTTAAACGAGTTTTACTTGCAGGATGCTTACTCATTTCAATTCAAAGTGCCTATGCGTTAGAAAAAACTAACCGCCTTGGCGTCGGGATGACTAACCAGCTCAAAAACGATTTCCCTGCCCTTTCCTTTAAAATGCAAAAAAGCCGCTCTTTTGCTCTTGGTGGAATGGTTGGCGTTTCAACATCAGATACTGATGGTGGATACGGTGCCGGAATTAAACTCTACCGCAATATCTTCGATGAGCCTCAACTCAATTTCTACTTCGCGGGTCTAGGTGCTTTAATCGGCAACAAGATTAATGGCAAAACATACTCAGGTTTTCAATTTGATTTAAGTTTAGGGAGTGAATTTCACTTCACGGGTTTAAACTCACTTGGATTTAGCTTTGAATTTGGAGTGTCGGCCAATAAGAAAAAAGATTTTGTCTTTGAAACTGTTGGCAGTAACTTTGTGGTTGCAGGGATTCACTTCTATCTATGAAAAAATTCTTAAGCGCCTTTTTATTCTTCACTCTTTTACTGGGAACCCCAGCGATCACTAGTGCTCAGGAGGCCGGTAACGATATTTTTTCGGCCGACGACGATGACTTGAACGTGGGTGGGGACATCTTTACGGATTTCAATGAAGACATTGAAAACGCTAAAGTGGTTGAAGATGAGCGCTTTTATCGTTATGGCAGATTTTTTTCTTTCAACCTGTCACTGGGGTTAACAACTTTCGATGGTAACCGCGGTCTGGCGTATGAAAATCTTCCGCCATCATATGGTGTTTCTTTTACTTTCTTTAAAGATTTTCAAACGGCCTTAGGATTAGGTGTCGAGTTTTCGAAACACTCGATGTTTTTAAAAGATGCAGTAAGAGCTTTCCCCGATAAACGCTGTAATGGAAACACTGAGGCCTGTCCTCCGGGAATGGTTGAAATCAGCATGCTGCGAGTGTTTCTGGGCTACCGTTACTACATCGATACAGCAAACTTAGGAACAGCAATCACATACTCAAACCCCTACCTTATTGGGCGTCTTGAGTACTGGTACACTACAAACAAATACACTGATCAAACTCAACTCCCTAACGATGCCGGTGGTGGTCTAGGAGCAGGTATTGGTTTTGGTCTGGAATTCCCTATTGAACTTAAAGAAAGCTATATCGGTCTCGAGTTTCTTTTCCACTCAGTGGCCTTCTTCGACAAAAACACTCAGCGCTATGCCCCTCTTACTACTGGTGGATACGGGTTTGAAGACTTAGGTGGAAATGCCTACAGTACGATGGTGAGCTACATCTTTAACTGGTAATCAACCAATCCCCTTAAAACTCTCGATGGAAATGGCCTCCATTTTCCTGATCACTTTTACCTCGCGGTAAAACTTGAGATACAGTAAATTCTCCAGATAGGTCACCGGCAGTTTGTTGGCCACATTTTTTATCGATTTTAAAATGCGTTTCGGGTGAAAAAGATAGTGCACAATCACACAGGCGCCAAGCACGGTAAAACGGAAAATAGATAAAAACCATGAAGGGATATTTTCTGAATATGACTGCACATACCCTAATGAAGGGCCAGTCGTTCTGGTCATAAAAGTGTCACCGATATACTTAATGAACCTTTTTTTAGGGTCATTAATCAACTTTTCATGAAACTCTGATCCATCATAAGGAACAAAGTTGTGAACGAGAACATCATCGACTCCCAGACGGGCAAGCTTCAAACAAAACTTCCCTGTTCGATAAAGATCCCGCAGTCTTTGCCCGGGATAACCCACAAGAATATTGCTACAAATAGGCAGGTCAAGCTCCACGCTTTTGGCCATGGAAATAGTCATCTTATCCAGATTCGCATTCTTCTTTAAAAGTTTTGCCTCTTCAGTTGAACCTGAATCAGGTGCGTACTGAATGCGCAGAAGTTTTGCCGCTTTTAAACCGCGTAAAATCTCTTCTGAGAGAATTTCGCTGCGGGTTCCAGGACTGAATGTGATGGTCACTGGAAGATTGGCCTGGGCCATTTTCTCACAGAAATCCAAGGTCCATTTTTTATTTACCAGCCCTACGAGGTCCATAAATTCGATATGGTCAATTTTATAAAGTGAAATATAATTTCTGATTTCCAAAATAATCGCCTCAGGTGCGCGGTGAAATACATATTTATCCCACATTTGAGGGGCACTACAAAAAGAGCATTTATACGGACACCCGCGAGACGTGAGCATCATCATTGTGCGACGGTTATGAACTGTGGCGCCTGACCCCTGCTGGAGGTATTTCTCCATTGGAAAAAGATCCCAGGCAGGCGTCGGGATTTCATCCAGGGCCTTAATCCTCTCACGACGTGAAGAAATCACTCCGCGCTCTTTATCGTAATAAGCAATACCTTTTACTTTTTTGAAATCGCCATCAACCTTTTCCAATTGTTGGCAAAGATCTAGTAGTGTTTCTTCTCCTTCACCTAAAACACAAACCAGGTTTTCAGGAAATTCTCTTAAAATATTTTCATGAGCAGCTGTCGCATGCTCTCCTCCTAAAACAATCAGCGCTTCAGGAAAAGTCGCAATAGCTTTTCTCACAATCTCCTTATGCAAAAGCCAGTTGCTGGTGAACATGCACGAAAGTCCAATGATACGACTCTTAAGATTAATGCGTGCAATGATCTCATTGATCTGCAGTCCGTAAAAAAAGTATGGAGAATTTTTAATATCTGTGACTTGATCGAGGGCCTCTCCCATGCTGTCGACAATCTCGACCTGGTAAAAAGACCTGATATAAGAGGCCACATAAGCAAGCCCTAATGGTGGCGACGGCGTCACTGTTGCGGCGTTGCCTCTTCTCATAAGCACAGGTGGATTAATCAGAGTTATGATCACGCAATCATTCCTTTTAATGCGCAATAAATATTATTTCCAAAATAATTTAACTCTACACTTAAAACAGTTTAGGTAAACAAAGATTTTACAAAATGTGAGAAGTTTTCACATTAAGTTAGGCATACTTACAAGAAAAGAAACAAATAGGCCCGGATTCTCCGGGCCTATTTTTATGAACAATGTCGGTATTAATCAGGTAACTTCTTTCATGCGTTTGCCCAGGCGACGGTTTAAATCCTCCCCTGTTCTAAACACAATATGAATCGGCGTGTTGTCGAATTCAAACTCACGTCTCAAGCCGTTTTTCAAGTAGCTCTTATAGTTATCCGGAATGTCCTTAGAAAGGTTAGTAAAGAAAAGGAAAGTCGGCGGATTCGATTTTAACATCGAAGCATACTTCACCTTTAACCTCTTACCTGCTTTCTTAATGGCCACTGGATTTTTTTCAATCAGCTGATAAACATAACGGTTAAGTTTTCCAGTTCCAATACTTCTATTTCTAATCAAGACAGTTTTTTTGATCGACTCTCTTAACTTTCCAATATGCTTATTGTACTTCGCTGAAATAGGAATCAGGTCGCAGTGGTTTAACCATGGAACTGTCGCTCTTAAATCGGCGATCCACTCTTTTTTGGCCGCTTCATCAACAAGCTTCTCTTTTAAAAGATCCACTTTGTTTAAACATACAATAACTGATTTTCCTTTTTCCAGAGCGATGTCTAAAAGACGGCGGTCCTGGTGAGAAATACCAATTGTTGAATCGATCATAAAAAGAATAATATCACTCTCAGTAATACAACGAAGAGAGCGGTAAACAGACTGCTGCTCAATAAAGCCTTCAACGGCCTTCTGGCGTCTGATCCCAGCTGTATCTACAATGTGCATAGAGCGCCACTGTGATCCTCTTTCTTCCTCTTCTTTAAGCATTTGAGCTTCTGCTTGTAGATACTCTTCAGAGTATCCCTCGCTTTCCAGCATCTCTTCTTCTGTTAATTCTACATCTTCATCAGAGAAGTCTTCATCGTCTACAGCAAAAACAGTTTCATAAAGATCATCTTCTGATTTTTGAACTTCTTCATCAGAAAGAGCGTCATCGAAATCGATTTCATTTTCGTTGTGTTCGTCTGCTTCAAGAGTTTCATCAAAAAGCGGAGTTTCCTCACCAACGTAGTCTTCTTCATCGTAAATCGGAGTCCCTTGTGTCCCTTCTTCTTCTAGGTTGTAGGCAACGGCAAGGTCTTTATAAACATCAGGGTTGTTGTTTCTGAATTCTTCATATTGTTGGAATAAAAGAGAATCCGTCTTAGCGAAACTTAAATCATCATCCAATAGATGGGCCTCTTTTCCAAAGAAAAGATCAAAGAAGCCTTCGATCGGGTCAACTGTGGTTCCCGGAATATCACTCACCAGTGCTCTCTCCGCTCCTAGAAGCAAGTTAAGCATTGTTGATTTACCAGCGTTTGGTGCTCCAATCAGCGCCAGACGTGCCACAACTTTCTCTCTTGGAGTTACACCTTTTTGCAAGTTCGACATCTCATCTTTTTGTGAGTTTTCGAATTTAATGATTTCTTTTTGCAGTCTTTGTTTAAGATCTAATAACCCAAGGCCGTGCTCAGCAGAAACTTTAAACATTTCTTCTTCGCCAATACCTAATTGGTAGAACTCCAGCTCTTCGCCTTCCTGCTTGTCAGTATCATACTTGTTAACCAGAACCCAGAATGGTTTTTTCTGAGCACGGATATAATCAGCAATACTTTCATCGAAAGGTAAAACTCCCTCGCGTGAATCAACGACAAAAAGAATCAAGTCACTTTCTCTGATCGCTGTTCTCGCCTGGTCAGTCATGATGTTAAAAAACTTGTTCATGATCTGGTCATTTTTTCTTGGAACGTTTTCTTCGATCTTTGTCGGGTAGAATCCTCCGGTATCAACCAGGATCGCTTCAGCTGCATCTTTTCCAGCGAGCTCTTCAAAAGTTGCGATACCGTAGTGGCGATCGCGCGTCACTCCCGGCTTGTCGTGAGTGATGGCCTTATGAGCTTTTCTCATCAGCCTGTTAAATAGTGAACTTTTACCGACATTGGGTCTCCCGATCAGGGAGATCACCATTGAGCGGTGATATTGTTTTGTTTCCATTACTTCTTTCTCCAAACGCGGTTAGAGTCCTTCGCGCGAGGAAGACCGATTTCTTCAAGAACGAAGTTATTTGAGAACCACTTAGGCGACACTTTTACGTGTAGGTTTAAGTGAACTGGGCCTCCAGTCATAACTTCAATTTTCTTTCTCGATCTGATCCCGATTTCTTTAATCATCGATCCAGATGAACCAATCACGATCGCTCTTTGCGACGGACGGTTTACCAAGATAGAAGCAGAAATATGTGACTCATAAGAATTCGGGTCCGTTTTACCTTTTACTTCTTTATATTCATCGATCACAACAGCAACTTCGTATGGAACTTCATCTTTTAGAAGTTCAAACGCCTGCTCGCGGATGTATTCAGTAACGAAGAATCTTTGGTTCTTGTTTGAGACATCTCCGTTTGGATACAAGTGCGGTCCCGGCTCAGCTTTATCACAAAGAGCTCCGGTTAAATCGTGAATATTGATTCCTTCTTTTGAAGAAATTAAAAAATACTTCTCAAGTGATGGGAAGATTTCTTTTGCTCTTTCAAACACTTCTTTTAGTGGAAGTTTTTCTGAGTCTTCAACTTTATCAGCTTTTGTGAAAAGAACCCATGTCGGTCCTAATTCTTGCTGGAAGTTGTCCTTGAAGTCTACAAACTGGTCTAAAATATCGCGAGAGATATCGATTAAAAGCAGGTTTAAATCCGCTCCTTCTGTTCCTTCTCTGGCCTGCTCATTTAAACGCTTGTTGAATTCCTGGTTTGACTTGTGTAGACCCGGAGTGTCCACCATAACAACTTCAGTGCGGTCTACGGTAAACACGCAGTGAAATTTGTTTCTTGTTGTTTGTGGTTTACTTGTAACTACTGACAGGTCTGTTCCGATCAAACAGTTGATCAATGAACTTTTCCCTACGTTTGGCGCCCCTAGTACTGCAACCATAATGGATTTGTTGTGGGGGTGCTGATCTTCGATTTACATTCTCGTCTCCTTTCTTATTCACGCTTTATTTTAGTAAAGCTTCTCGTCTATAATTTTTTTCGCTAATTGCTTTTCTACTTTTTTCTTAGATGGCCCTGTCATCTCCGCCAGCTTTTTATCTCCTAACCACACTTCGACATGAAATCCTGTGTGATCCGGAAGTTCACTCGATTTATAAGTGGGAAACGCCCCGTGAGCGGCCATCGTCAATTCCTGAAGTTTAGACTTAGTATCAAAAACATTCAGTTGTTCTAAAGAATAAAATGAAGTCTTTGTATTCTTTTCAAACTGATCGACAATAAATTTTAGTGTTGTCTCTAAAATCTCAACATT
>CAXHHE010000047.1:0-14066 GCA_964016365.1 uncultured Bacteriovorax sp.
GCGTCTCGTGGGCTCGGAGATGTGTATAAGAGACAGGCTTATCTTCCGCTTGATCCTGAATACCCGGTAGAACGTTTAAAATACATGGTAGCGCATTCGCGCGTTTCAAAAATTATTGCCCACGAAACGTTCACCAAGATCTTTCTTGACTCTCGTGCGGACGTTTTATGTTTTGAGAAAATCAAACTCGACACTGCTTCTGACAAGCGAGTGATCGTTGATTCTAAAAACATTGATCTTGCTTATGTCATTTACACTAGCGGTTCAACTGGAAACCCAAAAGGCGTTTCGATGAATCACAAAGCTCTGGTGAATTTAATCGAATGGCAAAACGAGCAGACGATCAATAAAAAAACAATCACTCTGCAGTTTACTCCCTTAAGTTTCGATGTTCATTTCCAGGAAATGTTCTCGACGCTTTCAATGGGAGGGGAACTAGTGTTAATCAGCGAAGAAATGCGCTTAGACACTCATGCACTTTTAAAAGAACTTATCAAGAAAAACGTCAATAGACTCTTTCTTCCATACGTCGCTCTTAACCACCTTTCTGAAGTGGCCGTTGCTCACAATTTGATTCCTTTGAATTTAAAAGAAGTGACGACAGCTGGTGAGCAGTTAAAAGTTACTTCAAACATCAGAAGCTTCTTTAAAAAACTAAATGGAGCTTTTTTATACAATCACTACGGGCCGAGTGAATCTCACGTTGTGACAAGCTTAACACTTGAAGGAAATCCTGATGCGTGGCCTGGACTTCCAACAATCGGAAAGGCAATTAAAAACTCAAAAGTTTATATCCTGGATGAAAACCTCAACCCTGTCACTGACGGAGTGGAAGGGGATTTATATCTGGCAGGAACATGCCTAGCGAATGGATATCTTCATTCACCAGAGCTGACGAATGAGCGTTTCTTAGACAATGAAAAACTAGGACGCATTTACAAAACGGGTGACATTGGTTTTGTAAACCCGGAAGGCAATATCGTTTTCCTGGGAAGAAAAGACGGACAAGTTAAAATCAGAGGCTATCGCATTGAGCTTGGAGAGATTGAAGTGTCTCTTTTAAAGCAAAAGCATGTTGATGGCGGTGTGGTTAAGGTTGTTGAACTTAACGAAGAAAATGTGATTTGTGCCTATATCACGGGGAATGCTCAAATTGGTGAACTTCGCGAGAAGCTTCGCTTGGAACTTCCTGAGTACATGGTGCCGTCTCACTTTATTAAATTACAAGCTCTTCCTCTGACTCCATCGGGGAAAGTGGATTATAAAAATCTTCCGCTTCCAAGCAATGAGAGACCAGATCTTTCAGTGGAGTACGCAGCGGTTGAAAATGAAACTCATGCGAAGCTTTTAAAGCTTTGGACAAAATACTTAAAAATTCAGGGAATCGGTATTGATGATAACTTTTTTGACCTTGGCGGTAACTCGCTGATGGCCATTAAAATCTTAATCGACATCAATCTCGTATCTGAAAAACAACTGACAGTTGTCGATCTATTTCAATTGCCAACCATTAGAAAGGTTGCCGCTTTCATGAATAATGAAAGAGATGAACTAGATGCTCTTTTTGAAAGAGATGACTTGAACACAGGTCTTATTTCAAATGATATTGCTGTTATCGGCATGGCCGGAAGATTTCCGGGTGCTAAAAACATTGATGAGTTCTGGACGAATTTGATTAATGTAAAAAGCAGTATTGAAATCTTCTCCAAAAATGAAATCAATCCGGATGTCTCAGAAGAAATGAGCAACGATCCAAATTACGTTTTTGCCGAAGGCCTTTACCCGGGTCAAGAATCATTTGATAATAAATTTTTTGGGATGACTCCGCGTGAAGCAGAGTTGATGGACCCTCAACAAAGAAAGTTCCTGGAACTGACTCATGAAGGTCTGGAGCTGGCGGGTTATAACTCAGAAAACTTCCAGGGTTCAATCGGCGTGTTTGCCGGAATGGGGAACTCGAAATACAACCGTCTCGTGGATCAGTATCCGGAGAAAGTGGCCATGATTGGTGACTTCAACGTTATGCTTGGTCTGGAAAAAGATTATATCGCTACACGTGTGGCCTTTAAATTAAACCTAAGAGGACCGGCGCTTTCAATTCATACAGCATGCTCAACTTCACTGGTCGCTATTATCGAAGCAGTAAAGAGCTTACGCCTGAAAAACTGCGACATGGCCCTGGCCGGGGGGATCTCTATTTCTGGAGCTCCTCACACTGGACACTTATTCCAGGAAGGCGGGATTTTAACAAAAGACGGTGAGTGCCGATCATTCGACAGTGAAGCCACTGGTACCGTATTCACTGATGGCGGTGGTGTTGTTGTTTTAAAGAGACTTTCGGATGCTCAAAGAGACGGTGATAATATTTTAGCCGTCATTAAAGGTGTTGGGATCAATAACGATGGGTCCAACAAGATGAGTTTCACTGCTCCAAGTGTAATGGGGCAAGCTGAGGCCATCCTTCGCGCACAAAAAGACGCCAATATCACTGCAGATACAATTGGCTTCATTGAAGCCCATGGGACAGCGACTCCTGTAGGAGACCCGATTGAAGTGGAAGCTTTAACTAAAGCTTTTAGAAAATCAACGGCAGCTAAAAATTACTGCTATCTCGGCTCACTAAAATCCAACCTTGGTCACTTAACTGGATCAGCTGGTGTGGCGAGCTTTATGAAAGCAGTGAAGGCCGTAAAGACGGGAATGATTCCGGGAACTGCCCATTTCCATAAACCAAATCCGCTATTAGATTTAGATAATTCTCCTTTTATCATTACGAATGAAACTCGTCCTTTCCCTGAAACTCAGGGGCCGAGAAGGGCCGGGGTTTCCTCTTTTGGTGTTGGGGGCACAAACGCTCACGTGATCATTGAAGAATATAAAGCAGAAGCTTCAAATTCAATTCACGATCAGAGTCCGACGCTCTTTAAGGTTTCAGCGAAAACTGAAAAACAAATGAAACTGATGAGAGAAGAGCTTTTGAGCTTCTTGCAAAAATCAGACATCACTGAGTGGAAAAAAATTGCTTACACGCTTGAGACGGGAAGAAAAGACTACAAGTTCAGGTCTTTTATTTCGGCAAGCTCTCATAATGACCTGGCCAAAATTAACGGGACTAATTCAGGAAGTGGAGAGTTCACAAAAACTCCTGAGCTTTATTTTATGTTCCCTGGGCAAGGATCACATTATAAGCAAATGGGCAAAGGTCTATATGAGGCCAATGCCGTCTTTAGAGATTTATTCGATCAATGTTGCACGCTGATTAATAAACATCTCTCTTACAATATTAAAGACATCATCCTGAGCGAGAGCTCGGAAGAGAATTTAAATAATACTTTCTACTCGCAGCCGGCGATTTTTATCGTTGAATACTCATTGGCGATGACTCTAAAAGCTTTAGGCTTTAATCCTAAAGGTTATATCGGTCACAGCATTGGAGAGTTCGTGGCCGCGACGATGAATGGTGTCTTCTCATTAGAAGATGGTCTACGCGCTATCGCCAAGAGAGCAGAGATCATGCAATCACTTCCGACAGGCATGATGCTTTCGGTGGGAATGCCTGAAAGTGAATTGCAAAAACGCCTGGAAGTTCTGGAGCTGGATATTGCTGCTGTTAATGGATCAGCTTCATGTGTTGTGGCCGGAGAAACATCAAAGGTTCTGGCATTTAAAGAAATGCTGGCCCTTGAAGGAATTGCCGCGATTGAACTTAAAACATCGCACGCTTTTCACTCGCGCATGATGAATCCTGCGGTGGAAATGTTTGAGAGCTTCCTAAAAGGACTGACTCTTAATAAACCAACGACGGGCATGTATTCGACAGTGACGACCAATCTTGAGTCGGATCTTTTTGGAGAAGCTTCGTATTGGGCGAATCATATTGTGGATACGGTGCAGTTTGCCCGTACCATTAATAAGATTTTAGGACAAAAGAATATCCTGCTTTTAGAAGTGGGAACGAAAAATATCCTGACGAATCTGGCAAAGAAAGAGATGAATTTTGTCTCTGGTTCGGAGGCTAAGATCGTCACACTTATGGGTGCTAAGACTGAAGTGGAAATGGCGTCGTTTAATAAGGCC
Organism: uncultured Bacteriovorax sp.; assembly: GCA_964016365.1. Taxonomy (GTDB): domain Bacteria; phylum Bdellovibrionota; class Bacteriovoracia; order Bacteriovoracales; family Bacteriovoracaceae; genus Bacteriovorax. Next base: position 4,078 of record CAXHHE010000047.1, read on the forward strand.
CTTGGAGACCTGTGGTTATCAGGACTCAAGGTAAGCGATCCATCAATTCAATTTCAGGAAAGCGACAGAAGAAAGGTGATTGCCCCTGTTTATATCTTTGAAGAAAACAGACTGTGGCTTGATCACAAGAAAAAAGCTCTTACTAAAACATTAAATAATAAATCAGAACCCTGCACTGAGGAAAAGCCTATGAACGCAAAATTAACCACTCTTCAAAACACTCTTGTCGAAATTTTCGAAAGATCTTCTGGTATGGAAGTAGGAAGCTACGGCAATGACGTAACTTTTTTAGAAATGGGAATGGATTCATTATTTCTTACTCAGGTGGCGCTTTTATTAAAGAAAGAACTAAAGGTGAACATCACTTTCAGACAATTGATGGAAGATTATGCTTCAATCAATTTACTGGCCAATTACCTGGTTGATAAAGTGGATATTAAAGTTGATGCTCCTGCGGCGACAGGCCCTGCTCCTGAAGTTCAGATCCCGGCAATCCCGGCACCTGCTTCGGCGGCAAGCATTGCACCTGTTCCAGCAGCACCAGCTCCGATTCAGCAGCAAGTGGTTATGGCCGCTCCAATGCCAACACAAAATAATGTGATCATTCCAACTCTAAGCCCAGCGACAACGGCAACAGGATTAGAATCGATCATCAATCGTCAGCTTGAGTTAATGTCTCAACAGATTATGCTTTTAAGTGGTCAACCAATGACCGCTCTTTCTCCCGCGACACAAACAGTAGCTCCTCAAGCGCAAATCCAAGTGCCTGCACCAACAGCTTCGCAGGCCATGCCTCCTCAGGCCCCGGCCGCAAAAGAAGAAGCTTCTAAAAAAGGAAAGGTGAGTGTAACGAATGTTAAAGAAGCGTTCGGTGCTCAAGCAAGGATCATTGCAGAGAAAAACTCAGAGCTAAAACTTCTAGAGAATCCAAAAGTTAAAAATTTCTTTAATCAATATATTGCTAAAACAAAAGGCTCAAAGAAATTCACGCAGGACAACCGTTTAAATCACGCTGATCCACGTGTTGTAACGGGGTTTAAGCCAGAGAGCAAAGAAATCGTTTACCCAATCGTTGTGAAGAAATCCTACCTTCAAACTCTTTGGGATTTAGATGACAACAAGTACATCGATATGACTTGTGGTTTCGGCTCTAACTTCTTTGGTAACGGAAACGAAAGAATTAAAAAATACGTTCTCCGCCAGATCGAAGAAGGTATCGAGCTTGGACCTCAGCATCCGTTAGTTGCTGAAGTTTCAAATCTTGTTAATGAATTAACTGGAAACGAAAGAACAGCTTTCTGTAATACTGGTTCAGAAGCCGTTTTAGGGGCGATGAGAATCGCTAGAACTGTTACAGGTAGAGAGAAGATTATCGTTTTCAGTGGTTCGTACCATGGGATTAATGATGAAGTTATTTTAAGAGGAGCTAAAAACGGGAAGTCGTACCCTGCGGCACCTGGGATTAACGGAGAAGCTGTTTCTAACATGATCGTGTTAGATTATGGAACACCCGAGTCTCTGCAAAAGATTAGAGAAATGGCCCATGAAGTAGCAGCGGTTCTGGTTGAACCGGTACAAAGCCGTCGTTCAGATTTCCACCCGCAAGAATTCTTAAAAGAAGTGAGAAAGATCACGCTTGAGTCTAATACATGTTTAATCTTTGATGAAATCATCACAGGTTTTAGAGTTCACCCAGCTGGAGCTCAAGGGTATTTCGGAATCCGCGCAGACCTTTGTACATATGGAAAGATTGTCGGCGGTGGAATGCCGATCGGTATCGTTTCAGGAAAGACAGAGTATATGGATGCCCTTGATGGCGGGCACTGGCAATACGGAGATGAATCTACTCCAACTGTCGGAGTCACTTATTTCGCAGGTACATTTGTTCGTCACCCATTAGCACTTGCAGCTGCAAAAGGTGCACTGGAAATTCTAAAAGAAGGTGGAGTAGAGCGTCTTGATCAATTGAATAAAAAGGCCCAAAAATTTGTAGACGATTTAAACTTGTTCTTACTGACAGAACAGGCCCCTATTAAGATGGATAACTTTGGATCGCTCATGAAACCAAAGTGGAAGTCGGATATTAACGGTGGTGAAATCCTTTTTGCTCTTTTAAGATATAAAGGTGTTCACGTCTATGATGGATTCCCTTGGTTCGTAAACCTGGCGCATACAGATGCGGACCTGGCAGAAGTTTTAAATGCATTTAAAGAGTCAGTAAAAGAAATGCAGGCGATGGGACTATTCCCATCGAATAATGCAAATATTGATATCAATCTAGATCCAAAAATTTTCGATCAAAAGGGAGCACCGATGGTCGGAGCAAAGATTGGTAGAGATGAAAAAGGAAACCCAGCCTGGTTCGTTGAAGATCCAGAAAATGCAGGAGAGTACTTCAAGTTAAAAGGATAGAATGGTGTATAAGGACTTGAACGGTGATGGAATGAAAAAAGTCACTTATGATCCATTCGAATCTGGGCCTTTAATCAAGGCCGTGCCATCAACTGAAGCTCAAAGAGAAATTTGGGCTTCAATCGTAATGGATGGACAGGCGACGTTATGTTATAACGAGTCGCTTGCTATTGATTTTGACGGAAACCTTCGTCCCGATGTTTTAAATCTTGCTTATCAGGAATTGATAAAAAAACACGATGCCTTAAGAGCTGCTTTCAGCGCAGACGGTAAAACTTTTTTTGTTAAGGCCTACCAAGACACGCCCATCAAGTATCTTGATTATACCGGTAGAAATAGAAGTGAGCTGGAAACTTTAAAAAGAGCTGAAATTCAATTTAAATACGACCTGGTTCGCGGGCCTTGTTACCGCGCGACTCTCGTTAAGACATCATCATCAAGTTACACACTTCTTTTCTCCGCTCACCACATTGTTTGTGATGGCTGGTCACTGGCGATTCTATTAACTGAGTTAAGTCAGTTTTATGTGGCCCTTTGTAAAGGGCAGAGAGTTGTCCCTGAAGCAACACCTCAGTTTGCTGACTTTGCTGTTTATGAATATAGAAATGGATTAAATAGCGAACATAAGTCTTATTGGCTTAATGAGTTTAAAACGCCGTTAAAAACAAATAATTTTCCAATCGATTATAAAAGACCAAGCTTCAGGACATTTAACAGCGCCCGCTACGACATGGTTATTCCTGTGGACACAGTCAGAGGAATGAAAAAACTTGGGAACTCTCAAGGGTGCAGTTTCTACAGCACTTTGATCTCGGCCTTTAATCTTTTACTTTTTAAACTTTCAAAATCTGAAGATATCGTGGTTGGTATGGCCTCGGCCTCTCAGCCGGCGCTGGAGCAAAATGAGTTAATCGGTCACATGGTTAATCTTCTTCCTCTGAGAACGACGATTAAAGAAAACACCCCGTTTAATCAATATATGAAATCCACAAGATCAAAAATGCTGGATGCTTTTGATCATCAGTTCTATTCATATGGACCTCTGGTTAAAGATTTAAATCTTAAACGCGATCCTTCTCAAATGCCGCTTTTAAATGTGGTGTTCAATATTGATCAACAAGCGCCAGATCAGGGGCTCAAGTTTGAGGACGTAAAGGCTTCATATACAACTATTGCCAGAGAGTATGATAACTTTGAAATTTTCATCAATGCTGTAAGCACTGGTGATAAATTAATTTTAGAGTGCCAGTACAATACGAATCTTTTTAGTTTAGCCACGATTGAAAACTGGCTTTCGTCTTACATTGATTTGATGAATCTGGTGATTCAAAATTCAACTAAAGGGATTTTGGATTTTAACCTGCCTAATTTAAAAATTCCGACAGATAAAACGGAAGAAGTTTCAGAGAAAAAGGCAGAGAAGGTCACTAAGCGCCATCCTGAAATCGAAGATAAAATTAAGCGCATCTGGACTCAGGTTCTTTTAGACAACGCCATTACCGTAGACGATAACTTTTTTGCCATTGGAGGACATTCGCTCCTGGCCATCGAAGTGGCGGCACTGCTGGAAGGTGAGTTCCAAACACCGATTAATATCCGCCATATTTTTGAACACCCAACAATCCTGGAGTTGGGTCAGTATATCGCAGGAACTCTGGAGAAATCGAGAGAGGTTCTGCTTCCTAAAATCACTCCAACCGGACTTACGACTTTTCCGGTAAGTCATAATCAAAAACAGATTTGGTATATAGAGGAGCTTGATTCTCATACGACCATGCACAATCTTCCTGCCTCAATCAGGGTTAAGAGTGTACTGGATGTAAAAATTCTGGAAAAAACAATTCAATTCTTAATGAATAGGCACCCATCGCTTAGAACGGCCATCGTTTCTGAAAATGGAGTGCTCAATCAAAAAGTTTATGATTCACATTTAGTGTCTCATTTTAAGCTTGAGCTTTTGCATGCCACAGAAGAAAACATTCATGCTCTTTTAGATAAAGAGTCAAAGTATGTATTTAATAAAAAAGAAGCCCCAATGTTCAGGGCCAAGTTGTATCAGCTTGGGCATGAAGATTTTGTCTTCTATTTCATGATTCATCATGCAATCTGGGATGGCTGGAGCTTTGATATATTCTTTGAAGAGCTCAATGTTGTTTATTCCGCCTTGGTCAGAGGGGAAAATCCTGTTTTTGAAAAAAATCCTGAAGTCTCATATATTGATTATACGAGCTGGTTAAATAACCATATTGTTCAGGACAAAATCTCTTCTCAGCTCTCTTTTTGGGAAAATAAACTAAGGGGAACTCTTCCCGTTTTAGAGCTTCCGCTTGATTACAAACGACCGTTGGTGGCCAATAATCACGGGAAAAGTATTTTCTTTACCCTAACAGCAGATCAGTCAGCGAAACTTAGAAGATACGCTAAAGAGCAGAACTCATCGCTCTTTAATGTCTTTTTGACGGCCTTCAAAGTGACTCTCGCTAGATATGTTGATCAAGAGTCAGATATCAAAGATATTATCGTAGGGATTCCAGTGCGCGGAAGACCTGCTGATGAAGTCATGCAGACGATTGGGTATTTTGTTAATACCTTAACTCTTAGATCGGCCCTGCATCTAGATCATTCGTTTGAAGAAAACTTAAAAACTGTCACTCAAACCGCTCTTGAAGCCTTTGATAACCAGCTTGCGCCTTTTCAGATGGTGCTTAATAAAGTGGCGCCGATTAGAGAAAACGGTCACCCTGGTTTATTCCAGACATTCTTTTCTTACCAAGACGTAAGTAACCGTGGAGCGATGTTAAATAACACGCCTTACACTCAAATCAATATTGATAAAGAAGGCGTTCATACTGATTTAGACCTATGGATTAAAGCAAGTGATAAAAAGATTGAAGGGGGATTTGAGTACCGTGTAGATCTTTTTAAGAAAGAAACAATCGAAAGATTTGAAGAGTGTTTCTTCCATGTTTTAAATGCCCTTTTTGATAATAAAGGCACTGCCCTAAAAAATCTTTCGCCCATTCCTCGCCACCAGGAAACTCTTATCTTAAGAGAGTGGAATAATACCGCTAGTGATATGTCGAGTTTCGTTCCTTTCCATAAACTTTTTATGGAAAATGCGAGAATCACCCCTGAAAAGGTGGCGATTGAGACATCACAAGGCCAGATGACTTACGGTGAGCTGGATAAGTTATCCACTCGCTGTGCAAATAAACTGATGGAGTTGGGCGTTGGCAGAGGAGACCTGGTTGGTATTTCTCTTACACGCGATTTTCATTTATTAGTCGCTATCTTTGGTGCCCTGAAAGCGGGAGCTGGTTATGTTCCATTAGATCCGGCCTTCCCTCAAGAGCGACTGGATTACATGATTGAAAGTGCCCGCCCAAAAGCTCTTCTTTCAGAAGAAAGTCTTGCCCCTCGTTTCTTAAATACAAAAGTGCACCTAGTTTCTGATTTTATTAATAACACTGCACTTGATTACGAGCTAAAAGATGTAAAATCATCTCTTAATGATACGGCCTATGTCATTTACACTTCTGGATCAACTGGAAAACCAAAAGGTGTAGAGCTAGGGCATTTATCAGTGATCAATTTCCTACTGGCGATGAAGAATAAAAATCTCATGGCCCCTCATGATAAACTCCTGGCAGTCACAACCCTAAGTTTTGATATCGCCGTTTTAGAACTTTATCTCCCATTGATCTCCGGCGGAAGCATCTATCTTGCAACCAGTTCAGAAGCAATGGACGGACAAGTTCTAAAGAAGATTCTGGAAACCAAAAAGATTTCAGTGATGCAGGCGACTCCATCGACATGGAGACTGCTTCTTGCTTCAGGCTGGAAAGGCGACAAGTCGCTTAAGATCCTTTGCGGAGGCGAAGCTTTCCCAATTGATTTAGCAAAAACATTAACGCCAATCTGTCTTGAAGTCTGGAATATGTACGGGCCGACAGAGACGACTGTATGGTCGTCTTGTAAGCGCTTGCTTCCTACAGACGAAGTCATCACAATTGGTAGTGGAATTGATAACACAACTTTATACGTCCTTGATGAAAACCATAAACACCGCCCGATTGGAGCGAGTGGAGAGCTTTTCATTGGAGGAATTGGCCTTGCAAAAGGATACTTCGGCAGAAGTGATTTAACTGAAGAGCGTTTTGTCGCTGATCCTTTTATCCCGGGAGCTAAAATGTACGCGACAGGAGACTTGGCGCGCTTTAGAGCAAACGGAGAATTGGAATGCCTGGGTAGAAATGACGGGCAAGTAAAGGTTCGCGGTTACAGAATTGAGCTTGGAGAAATTGAAGCTCAAATTGCTAAGCTCGATGGAGTTTTAGAAGCAGCAGCGATCACAAGCGAGTACAGAGCTGGAGACGTGAGAATTGTGGCTTACATTAAGAGCAAGCAGGCACTAGAAGAAAGAAAATTAAGAGAGCAGTTAGTTAAAGTTCTCCCGGCCTATATGATTCCATCGCATTTTATTGCGATTGATGATCTTCCTAAAACTTTAAATGGAAAGATTGATAAAAAGACATTAACGAAAATGAATGCGGCCAAGATCGCTTCTGGCAACACTGTTGTAGAAGTCATTTCAACTGAAAAAGTAGAGCCGGCACAAAATCTTAAGAGAAACTTAGAAACAGAAAAAGTGATCAAGGACGTTTGGTCAAAAATTCTTCATAAAAATGACATCAGTGTTGAAGATAACTTTTTTGCTATCGGTGGACACTCTTTCTATGTCATCGAAGTGGTCTTCCAGTTAAAGAATCTTTTAAAGAGACCTGTTTCAATTAAAGATATTAACGATTATCCGACCATCATGACTCTTGCCAGTCATTTAGAAAAGGCATCTGTCACAAGTGAAGTGCACCTTCCAGTGATCGCTAAATCTGATCTAAATAGCTTTAGCGTCAGCAGAAACCAGCTGCAAATTTGGTTTTTAGAAGGCGTTAATAAATCGACTATTATGCACAATCTTCCGGCGGCAATGCGAGTGAAGTCAAAACTCGATAAAAATGCGCTGGAGAAAACCATTCATTGCCTGATTGCCAGACACCCGTCTTTTAGAACTGTTTTAAAGATGGAATCGGGGATGTTAGTTCAAAAAGTCCTGGGCGAAAACGAAACGATATTTAAGCCGCGTCTTGAGGTCGTGAAGTCCCGTGAAGACGAGGCCATCAACCAAATTAAAAAGGATGCGAAAGTCCTCTTTAATATTTCAGAAGCACCTCTCTTTAAAGCAAAGCTTTATGAGCTGGGGCATGATGATTATATTTTCTCCTTTGTGGTTCACCATGCAATCTGGGATGGCTGGAGTTTTGAAATCTTCTTTGAAGAGCTAAATACAGCGTATTCGGCCTTGGTAAAAGGTGAAGTGCCACGTTTTAATAAAGATCCTGAAAACACTTATATTGATTACACTGTGTGGCTGGAGAATTTAATTGCCAGCGGCGGTTTAAATCATGAAGTCAATTTCTGGAAAGAGAAACTTTCTCTGCCGCTGCCTGTTTTAGAATTACCGGCAGATTTTAAGCGACCTTTAGTGGCCTCACATAATGGGGCGAGTATTCCGTTTACTCTTTCGGGAGAAAGAGCAAAGTTGGTTCGCGATTATGCCAGAAACCATCAGACATCTGTGTTTAACGTCATGCTGACGGCGTTTAAGACAACCATTGCCCACTATATGGATCAAGAAGACGGAGCAAGTGATGTGATCGTGGGGATTCCGGTGAGAGGACGCCACCACGAGCAAGTCATGCAGACGATCGGTTATTTTGTGAACACGCTGGCCTTAAGGTCAGTGATTGATCATTCAAAATCATTTGAAGAAAACTTAAAAATTGTTTCTAAAAATACGACGGAGTCTCTGGATCATCAGCTTGTGCCATTTCAGGTCATTTTAAACCAGATGCCACAAATTAAAGATGCCAGCCGTTCTCCGGTTTTCCAGACATTCTTCTCATATAAAGACATTACAGAGAGAGTGCCTTTATTAAATGGATCACCTTATTCATTCGTCGAGATTGACCGCGCTTCGACTCATACTGATTTAGATTTATGGATCAATGCCGGAACTGATAAAATCGAAGGTGGCTTCGAATACCGCATCGATCTTTTCAAGCAGGAAACGATTGAGAGATTTGCAGATTGTTTCTTCCATGTTTTAGACGGATTGTTTAAAAATCAAAATATGCCTTTAAAGCATGTTGATTCAATTCCGGCAAAACAACAGGAACTTATCCTAAAAGACTGGAACAACACTGCCAGCGATATGTCGACTTTTGTTCCTTTCCATAAGCTGTTTATGGAAAATGCAAAACGAAATCCGGAAAAGGTTGCAATTGAGACTTCTAAAGGTCAGATGACCTATAGAGAGCTGGATAAATTATCCACTCGCTGTGCAAATAAGCTAATTGAGTCAGGTGTAAAAAGAGGAGACCTGGTCGGTATTTCTCTTACACGCGATTTTCATTTATTAATTGCCATCTTCGGAGCTCTTAAAGCAGGAGCTGGTTATGTTCCTCTAGACCCGGCCTTCCCTCAGGAACGCCTGGATTACATGATTGAGAGCTCTAATCCAAAAGCTCTTATTACAGAAAGTTCGCTGGCGTCGCGCTTTTTAATAAAACAAAATCTTTTAACATTAGAATTCATCACCGATCCTAAATACGATTATGAATTAAAAGATGTTGGAAGTTCACTCGAAGATACGGCCTACGTTATCTATACTTCAGGTTCAACCGGAAAACCAAAAGGTGTTGAACTAGGACATTTATCAGTCATCAATTTCCTATTGGGAATGAAACATAAGAACTTGATGAAAAATGACGACAAACTTCTGGCCGTCACAACACTAAGTTTCGATATCGCCGTATTAGAACTTTATCTTCCATTGATCTCCGGCGGAAGCATCTATCTTGCTACCAGTTCGGAAGCGATGGATGGACAGGTTTTAAAGAAAATCCTAGAAACCAAAAAGATTTCAGTGATGCAAGCGACTCCATCGACATGGCGATTGCTTCTTACTTCAGGCTGGAAAGGCGACAAGTCGCTTAAGATCCTTTGTGGAGGCGAAGCTTTCCCAATTGATCTCGCAAAAACATTAACTCCAATCTGTCTTGAAGTCTGGAATATGTACGGGCCGACAGAGACGACAGTGTGGTCGTCTTGTAAGCGCCTGCTTCCAACAGATGAAGTGATTACGATTGGTAGTGGAATTGACAACACAACTTTATACGTCCTTGATGAAAATCATAAACACCGCCCGATTGGAGCGAGTGGAGAGCTTTTCATTGGAGGAATTGGTCTTGCGAAAGGATACTTTGGCAGAAGTGATTTAACTGAAGAGCGTTTTGTCGCTGACCCGTTTATCCCGGGAGCTAAAATGTACGCGACCGGAGACCTAGCGCGCTTTAGAGTAAACGGAGAATTGGAATGCCTGGGAAGAAATGACGGGCAAGTAAAGGTTCGCGGTTACAGAATTGAGCTTGGTGAAATTGAAGCCCAAATAGCAAAACTCGACGGAGTTTTAGAAGCAGCAGCGATCACAAGCGAGTACAGAGCTGGAGACGTGAGAA
>CAXHHE010000048.1:0-13909 GCA_964016365.1 uncultured Bacteriovorax sp.
AAAGACCGTCTCAACGGTAAATACGAGATGTTTTTTGAAGAAAACAGGCTTTGGTATAAAGCAGAAGTCGAGAGCTTTACCGGAGAAAAACTTCATCTGTTTTTTAATTATTATAACTGCGACGTAGACCGCGGAGGGAAAAAGAAAACTGAGCCTCGCGATGTACTAGAGCGCTGTTTTGTCATGTGGGGATTTCTTTATTATAAACAAAATTGGGAACAGTATTCGATCTCTTCAAATTCAGAATACTTTTTGTGGAAGGATGACATGCCTTTTGCCGCCCTCGAAATTGAAAATCTTGGGGATTATGCTAAGGAAAATGGACTCTTGAAAATGATGGTTCCAATCCCGGATAATGATGATCCAATGTACGCCTTAAGTTATAAAGAAGGAAAGTTTCGATGGTCAAAAGGGCAAAATGTAAACTGGCAGCCAATTAACCAAAAGGTCATGATGAAATTTCAGGATGCCGTTAATAAGCATCAAACCGGCTGGTCCAAGCCGTAGACAATCCCACCGAAAATTCGGTAGCATAAATTCATGCTAGAAAAATTATTAAATCACCCGGACATCGTTGTTGAGATCGATAAAGATCTTAAGAAGTACTCGACTATGAGATTAGATGCTCGTGGAGATTTAATTACGGTAAAGTCTGTTGAAGGGTTAAAGTTTGCAACTAAGACCCTGACTCAAAATAAAATCGACTACCGCGTCTTGGGTTGGGGAGCTAACATTCTTCTTCCTACTAAAGCAGAGCTTCCTTATATACAGCTAGATTTTGATTTCGACCGCGGAGTTTTTGAAGCTCCTCGCGATGAATACATCCTTCCAGCTTCGGTGAGCTTGGCGACTCTAACCAGTCATGCGAATAAGTTTGGCCTTAAAGGATGGGAAGTTTTCACTGGAATCCCGGCCAGCCTTGGTGGCGCGATTTTTATGAATGCCGGAACAAATCTGGGTGAAATCGGAACCATTATAAAGGAAGTAAAACTCATTACGAAAAACGGAGAGGAAAAGTCGGTTATTATCGAGAAAGGCTCTTTCTCATACAGGCACAATCACTTTGTTGATAAAGGTGATGTGATCTATCAAGCCCGACTGATTCACTTTGGTATTGATGCTGCTATTTCTAAAAAAATTAAAGAGTATTTAGATATGAGAACTCGCACTCAACCATTAAAAGAATGGACGTGCGGATGTATCTTTCAAAACCATCACGACAATCTCCGCGACGTGACTTGTCGGGCTGGTCTTTTTATAGATATAATGGGCCTCAAGGGTCTAACCATAAAGAATTTGCAGATTAGCCCGAAACACGCCAACTTCATGGAAAACAGAGGCGAAAGCTCCTATGAAGATGTGATGGAAATGATCACAGTTCTTCAAAAAGAACTTAAACTTCAGTTCGGTGTTTCGTTTGAAACCGAAGTTGAGTATTAGCAGTAGCTAGGAATATTGTCAGGATGGCATTTTTTAAGTCGAAAAAATTTATTATCGCACTGGTTGTGATTGCCGTATTGGTATTCACCAATATCGTTATTTCATCTCTCGGCCCGACAGAACAATTCAACGCCGAACTTTCATACAGATCAAATCTTGGAAAATGCCCAACTCGCCCAGCGGGAACGATGGCCCTTCAAGTGGTAAAAACATTTGAGCAGTCACACTCACTTCGCGATGTGAAGATGAAGATCGTGAACGAAAAGTGGAGCGATAAGTATTTCGTTTCAGATTACAAAATCCAATACGATCCATTCAGCAAAGTTTTAGATTTAAACTTCAACTGTCCTGAGCCTTTAATGAAAGTTCAGATTTACAGAAAAGACAGCGCTGAATCTTATGAAGCTATCCTTGTGGATAACGGGCAATTATATGACCCGACTTACGAGGCCCTGCTTCGCTCTGAAAAGAAGTTAACGCAAGATCTTCCTTACTTATCGATGCCGGTTGGAGAAATGGAAGACAAGGTCCAGGCAGATGTTACCGGCCTGGTAAAAGAAATGAGACCTGCCTTGAGATCAAAACTTTCGGAAGTCATCCTTAATGAAAATAAGGAGCTAACGATAATTCTTTCAATAAACGGGCATCCATCTAGTGTCTTTATGGGACTAGATGAGTGGAACGACAAGCTGGTAAAGCTGGATAAGATTGTGAATTATATGGAATTGAAGGAGAAAATCCCTGCCATTATCAATCTTACAAACAGCAAAAAAGTTGTTGTCAAGTTTAAGGATAAATTCTAGGATTTTTGTAGGACAGAATGACTCTGTCGTAAAATATCGCTTCTATATAGAGAAAGGATTCTCACTATGAACGACAAAAACATCATCGTAGGCCTCGATGTCGGAACAACGAAAGTTTGTACAATCGTTGGACTTCAACATCCAAATCAAGAATTAGAAATTATCGGTATTGGTACACACCCTTCTTACGGTTTAAAGAAAGGATCGGTTGTTAATATTGATAAAACAGTACGCTCGATTCAAAACTCACTTGAAGAAGCGCGCCTGATGGCCGGAGTGAATATTGGAAGTGCGACGATCGGTATTGCCGGAAGCCACATCTACAGTTTCAACTCTTCTGGTGTTGTTGCAATTAAAGGAAAAGAAATCACTCAAGACGACGTTGACCGCGTTCTTGAAGCAGCAAAAGCTGTAGTGATTCCTTCAGACAGAGACATCCTTCACGTGATTCCTCAGGAATTCCGCGTAGACAATACAACAGGGATTAAAAACCCAATCGGTATGTGTGGTGTGAGACTAGAAGCTCACGTTCACATCGTAACGGGATCAATTCCTCTTATTCAAAACCTGGTGAAGTGTGTTGAGCAGACAGGAATCGATGCTGAACATATTACTCTTCAACCTCTAGCTTCTTCAGAAGCAGTTCTTTCTTACGAAGAAAAAGAACTTGGTGTTGTTCTTATCGACATCGGTGGTGGAACGACTGACATTGCGGTTTGGAAAGATGGAAGCCTTATCCACTCTCAGATCATCCCTATTGGTGGAAACCATTTTACAAATGATTTGGCAGTAGCGCTTAAGATTCCTCACAATGAAGCAGAAAGAATTAAAATTAATCACGGAAGTGTTCTAGCTGAGCAGCTTAACCAATCAGCACATATCACAGTTCAAGGTATGTCTGGGACGAAGCCTCGCGAAGTTCAACTAAGTGTGATCGCAGAAGTTCTTGGCGCACGCGCTGAAGAGTTATTCGAAGTGATCCGCGCAATGATTGACGATAAAAAACTAAGTGAAGAAATCGCAGGAGGATTCGTTCTAACTGGTGGTGGTGCTCTTATTAAGGGTATGCCGGAGTTAGGAGAGTACATTCTTATGAGATCTTGCAAGATTGGTTTCCCAATTCCATTTGGTGGGATGACTAATATTATGCAAAACCCAAAATACTCTACAGTTCTTGGACTTCTTCTGGAAGCTGCTAAGAGAAAGCCTTACGTTCACGTTCAAGGCCAGGCATCAGCTAATAACCACAGAGTGACATTTAAAGAAAATGAAGCTCAAGGTTCTAATAGCGACCTGATTGGGAAATTAAGCGAGTCATTAAAATCAGTTTTCAAAGAAATTTTTTAAAACTTAAATTTATATAGGTCCCGTAGGAGGAATATATGTTCGAAATGACAGGTACAGATAACAGAATTAACGGCGCAAAGATTAAGGTTGTTGGAGTTGGTGGTGGTGGATGTAATGCCGTTAACACTATGATCCGCTCAGGTCTTTCGGGCGTAGAATATATTGTTGCCAACACTGATGCTCAAGCTCTTAGCATTTCACTTGCTGAAACAAAAATTCAGCTTGGTGGAACTGTAACTAAAGGTCTTGGAGCTGGAGCAAATCCGGAAATCGGAAAAAAATCTGCTCTAGAAGATTATGAAAAAATTTCTGAAGTCCTAAAAGGTGCAGATATGGTTTTCATCACTGCAGGTATGGGTGGTGGAACAGGAACTGGAGCTGCTCCAGTAATCGCAAAACTAGCAAAAGAGCTTGGTGCTCTTACTGTTGGTGTTGTGACAAAGCCATTCGTATTCGAAGGGAAAAAGAGATTCAAACAAGCTGAAGAAGGGATCAGAAACCTTGAAGAAAGCGTAGACTCTCTAATCACAATTCCTAACCAAAGACTTCTATACCTTGCTGGAGAAAACCTTTCTCTAGTAGATACATTCAAAAAAGCTGACGAAGTTCTTCTAAATGCCGTTCGCGGTATTTCTGATTTGATCAATAACACTGGTCACATCAACGCTGACTTCGCTGACGTTTCAACTGTAATGGCAAACAAAGGTCTTGCTCTTATGGGAACTGGGGTTGCTACTGGTGCAGGTCGCGCGATTAAAGCTGCGACTGAAGCTATCAGCTCACCTCTTCTTGAAGACATCTCAATCAACGGAGCAACTGGTATCATCATCAACATCACAGGAAGTGACTCACTTTCTATGCATGAAACAAATGAAGCCGTTACACTTATTATGGAAGCAGCTGATGAAAATGCTGAAATCATTTTCGGAACTGTTATCGATAACAACGCTGGTGACGACATTAAAGTTACAGTTATCGCAACTGGACTTGGTGGACAAATCAGAGCTCACGCTGGAATGACTTCTTCTCAATCTCTAGGGTCATCTCAAGGAGCTCAATCAACAGCTTCTTTTGTAACTCAAAATGTTCAAACATCTGCACCGGTTTCTCAACCGGCAGTAGCGGCTGAACCACAATATGCAGCTCCACAAAGAGAGTTCGTAGCTCCAAGAGAGTTCTCGGCTCCAGTAAGAGAGCAAGCTCCAGCTGCTCAACCAGTAGCTCCAGTTATGGAAGCTCCAGTTTCTCAACCAGCAGCGACTCCTTCATACTCATCTCAGTCATCAACAAGAGAAGAGTCTTCGTCTTACCAAACTGAAGATCGTTCAGACTTTGACCGCTTTATGAGCGACAGAGCTGCTTACCACAATTCATCAGCTCAGGAAGAAGAAGGTGGATTCTCAGCAAGAGCTGAGCAGCAACAAGCATCTTCTCAACAACAGCCACCATCGAGATTGATTCAATCAATCAGAGATGCAGCTAACCGTTACGAAAACACAGGTTCACGTCCTCAGTCTCCTGCAACATCAGGATCTCAGGCTTCTGAATCAGGTGTTGGCGGAACAAATACAAGAGCTAAGTCAATTGCAGAAAAACTTGGATTCATTAACTTCGACGAAGATGAATTCGACACTCCTTCTTACCTAAGAAAAGAAGAGAAAACTGAGCAAAGACCAGCTCCAAGAGACTTCAACAAGAACATCGATCTTTAATTAGAAAACGTTCAGGGCCAGAACTAGTGGCTGGCCCTGAATCTCTCAATCTCTTCCGACAATTGATCCGCATCTGATTCCAAAACATTCAACTGCACAAACGATTCGATAAAATCTTCTTCAATATTGATCTTGTAATGGGTAAGAACAAAACTTGGTGTTTGTTTGTCTTTCCATAGGTGGCGTTTAAAGTGATAGACAAAAAGTCCATCTTCTGGTGTGTGGGGAGTCGTTTTTACATCTGTAATCTGCTTCCACTTATTATTGGCAAACGTTTTAAAATGCTCTTTGCAAAAATACATATTCTCATGCTCAATCAGGCACTTTTCACAAAAAACATCTTCGCAAATCAGGCATGAGCCAACAGAAGCAACATCAGGGTGATTTTCACAGAAGAATTTTTCACTAACGTGCTCTTCTGAAAGTTTTCTAACTTTAGTGAGAGGAGATTCAACTGTTGGAGTCAGAACAATGCGTTCAGGCCGTTGCGTTTGAGGTGCAGGAGCTTGTGCTTGTGTGTGGGCAGTTTTAGATAAGAGAAGTTTCACCACGACAAAAGCAATGATCCCGATTAAAAGCAGGATGATCAAAAGCAGGAACAAAATAATGGCGAAGAGATTCTCTTGTAAAAAATTGTTCATAGGATGTGAATCGTGGTTGTAGGTTTATAACCCAGGATTTGGTCAAAGTATCTTCTAACGGCCACTCTGAGTTCTTCGTTAGTCTTTTCTTCGTCTTTAAAGTTAATCTGAATAAAGTAATTTTCTAAAAAGCGCTTAAACTTTTCTTCATTGGCCGTCACCAGAGTTGGGAGACCTAAGAAATTAAAGGAGAACTTCTCTACTTTGGCCCTGGTTGAAGTGAGTTTCAGTGAAATAAAGACTGAGCCAGTTGTGGCGAGCTTGCGTCTTTCACTGATTTTTTCTCTCTCCAGAATAATTCCCTTTCCGTGGATAATGACCGGCTCGATTGTTTCTCCATCAAAGACACTGATCTTTAAATCGTCGCTGACTAAGAGTTCATCGTTGTTTAAGAAATAATGAGGAGTCGCTTTTGGGTAAGCTTCCTTGATGAAATCAATGTGCTCGCGGATGAAATAACTTTCTCCGTGAATCGGAACAATATCTGTCGGGTCATATTTCTCATAAAGCATTTTCAGGTCCGTGCGTCCCGGGTGTCCGGAAACGTGGATTAATTTATCCTGAGGAGTGATCACATGACAGCCGACTTCTGAAAGTTTGTTAACCAGCAATGTAATCTTTTTTTCATTACCAGGAATGGCCTTTGAACTTAAGACAACTGTATCTTCCGGGCGAGGTTTATATTGAGAGTCCTCTCCAATTGAAAAACGCCTGAAAGTCCCGCGAAAATCTCCCTGGCATCCCGAGAGAAGAACGACAATGTTTTCTTCATTAGGAGTCACGCTTTCAGTCATCTTAACGACTGATTGAAAGTCGGGAATCATTCCTAATTCATTGGCGGTATTGAGATAACTAATCATTGAGCGCCCATGTGGAACCAGTTTACGTCCATGCTTTTTGGCCATGGAAATAAAAGTCATCAGGCGGTGAATGTTAGAAGAGAAACAAGTAATGAAAAGTCTTCCCTTTGTTTCAGCAAAGATTCCGTCGATAACAGGAATTAAATCTTGTTCAGAAGGTGTTTCTTTGGTTGAACTGGTAATGTTTGTACTGTCACAAAGAAGAACGCGCTTTTTTAGCATCTTTGAGTGCTTGATCAGTTTATCAAAATCAAAAGGGCGCTCGTAGATTGTTTTAAAATCAATCTTGAAGTCCGAAATAAAGAAGAAACCGATTTCTTCTTTGATATCTTTAATTAAAAGTCCGACTGTTTCAGGAATCGAGTGGTTGACGTGAATTGGGTCAATCGTGAAGTCATTAAACCCAAGTTGATCAAAGTGACGGTATTCAGTAATCGGATGTGGGTGGCGATTAAACTCAAGTTTTTTTCTAATGAGTCCGGCCGTAAATGGTGAGGCCAGGACTTTAATCTTAGGAAACTTTTTTACAACATGGAGAACAGCTCCAATGTGGTCTTCGTGTCCATGAGTGATCACGAGGTGACTTGGCTCGGGAATGTTGTCTAGGTTGGGGATAAGGTAATCAATGTCGAAAAAATCTTCATAGGGAAAGAGAATACCGGCATCAATAATAATGGTGTCTTGTTTACCTTGAATCAGAGTCATATTCGAACCGATTTGTCCGACTCCTCCGACTGGCTTTATTTTGATGCGAGGTTGTTTCATCTTTTTCCTTTGCTTTTTTTCTTTTCAACAACTTTAACTTCCTTAGCGTGGAAGAGTTGGTTAACTTTGGCCGCCAGAATACTTGCGGCGATGTCTGTTTCTTCGCCAACGATGAAGTCAGCGTATTGTCTTTGAGGGTCGAGGTACTTTTGATACATCGGTCTTACTGTTTCATAGTATTGAGTGATGACTGAATCCAGAGATCTGCCTCTTTCTTCAACGTCGCGGTGAAGACGACGGATGAATCTGATGTCAGCTTCAACATGCAGGAATGTGGTGATGTCGCACATTTTGCGGATGTCTTCTTGATAGAGAGTAAAAATTCCTTCAAACAGTACGACCTTAGTCGGCTTGATGATGCTTGAAGTTTTAAGTCGAGCATTCTTCTTAAAATCATAGTGAGGGCTCTTGACCGTTTTTCCTGCTTTCAGCATTTCTAGGTGCTCTTTTAAAAGGTCCCAGTCAAAAGCATCAGGATGGTCGAAATTCGGCCTTCCTGTGGAAGTGCTAAGCTCCTTAGGAAGCTTAGGAAGATAATATGAATCCATGTGCAGGACTGAAACTTCCTGATCGACGTTTTTAATGACCTTATCAGCAAAAGTTGTCTTTCCTGATCCTGATCCTCCACAAATAGAAATGATATGCACGAGAGCGCTCCTCAATTGGTTTTTTCTGTATAAAATGATAAATTAAAGGTGTTACAAAAGAAAGAAGGAAGAGGATTAATGAAGTTGATTCAAGCGCTACTTGTCGTATTCGTGACTGTGTTATTTCAAAGTGCAATGAGCGCAGAAAGAATTAACATAGCTATTTCGGCCAGCCCGAACAATCTGGCACCATTTTATTCAACTGATGCCAACTCACAGAACATTAACCGCCTGGTTCATGCCTCTTTAGTGGATTTCAATGAGAAAATGCAATTTATTTGTATTGCCTGCGAAAAATACGAAGAAAAAATGAATGGACCAAAACATGTCTTCACTTTCACTCTTCGCCCGGGACTGACATTTTCAGATAACACGGCCGTGACAGCTGAGGATGTAAAGAAGTCATATGAATACTTTGCTAAAAATGAAAAGATCAAATCAACTTTCATGGGTGCTTACGAATCAATCGAAGCAGTTAATGTAAAAGATGCAAAAACGGTAGAGATCGTTTTTAAGAATTTCTCTCTGGAAAATCTTTCAAACCTTTCACTTTTAAAAATTGTTAAAATCAATGATTTGAATAAAGAAACGTTTGAACCATTAGATGTCATCGGGTGCGGTGATTATGTTTTAAAAGATATTCAGCCTCTGGAAATTGTGGTTGAACCAAGAAATAAAGAAAGACCAGTCCTGGTTTTTAAAGTTGTAAAAGATGAAACAACTCTCGCTTTAAAACTCATCAATAAAGAAATCGATCTGACAGTGGCCAATATGTCTCCACGAAAAGTTTTCTGGCTTAAGTCTCAACCGGGAATCAAGGTTTGGGAAATGGCGAGCGGAAATTTTCAATTTATGGGGCTTAACCACAAGCGCGACTTGTTTAAGGATATCAGAGTGAGAAAGGCCTTTTCACTTCTTATTCCAAGAAAAGAAATTTTAGAGTACAAATTAAAAAACACAGCGGTTCTTTCAATTGGTATGTTCTCCCCTGCTTTTGGCGATATGTTTGAGCCAGGAGATGTAGAAAGAAATGATGTCAACTTAGCGCGACAGCTTTTAAAGGAAGCTGGCTGGAAGAAAAATAAAAACGGTATTCTGGAAAAAGATGGAAAGCTTTTAGAAGTTGACTGGAAAGTTAATAACAATAAAGCAAGTATCGAGATTGCAGAAGTTCTTCAGCATTACCTGGAAAAAGAAGGGATGATTGTGAATATCTCTATTCAGGAATGGGGAACGTACATGAGTGCGTTTAAGGCCGGAAAGTTTGATATCGTTGTCGGACAATGGGTAGGTTTCACAGGGCCGGATATGCTGAAATTTGTTTTCCACTCGGGGAACACTCCTCCGAAGGGCGGGAATCGTGTCGGTTATAACAACCCAAAAGTAGATGCGGTTTTAGACCAGGCGACGGTGGAAACGAATGCCGAAAAGCGCACGGCCCTTTACAAACAAGCACTAAAAATGATTAACGAAGACTACGCCAACATTAACCTGTGGCACTTGAATATTATCTGGATTGGAAGAAGTTGTTTATCCGACATTAAGCTGGAATCAACAGGAAGCTTCTACCCTTTAAAAACGCTTGAGAAAAACTGTGGAAAATAAAAAGTTCAATTTCGTTCTCCTTGGATATAACCGCGCGACTATTGAGTCGGCGCCATCAATCAATGCTTATGCGCTCGAAGATTTTGATTGTGATGGCGTAGAAGAGTTTTCGCTAGAAGAAGCCCGCGTTGATGAAATCTTAGGCGAGCGCGCTTATTCAGGTGGAGATATCCCAGAGACGCTGATTGACGAAGTTCAGGAAGCCACGATTAATCAGGATAGCGTGACTTATAAGTATTTCTTTTACGAAGGTGATTTCGAGCAAAACTCAGCAGATTTCATTTCATTTATTAAAGAGAATTACCCAGAGCTTTCACTTTACTCCGCTCAAAGGGACTTTGAAGACTGGAACGCCGAATGGAAGAAGTTTTATAATCCGATTCACGTTTCAGACAATATCGAAATCATCCCAGAATGGATGGCGGACACTCATGTAAAAAAAGCTCGCCAACAAATTTATATCTATCCTGGTATGGGCTTTGGAACGGGAACACATGAGACGACTTTTCTTTGCATGGTGCTTTTTGACCAGGTAATGAATGAGTTTAACAATAAGAGTACTTGTCTTGATTTCGGTTGCGGCTCAGGGATCCTGGGAATTGCAGCGATGAAAACAAAACAAATGCAGACTCATTTTGTAGATATCGATAGAAGTGCACTGGAAAACTGCACTCAAAATTTAGTGCTGAACTTTGCCGGAGAGAATCTGGAAGGGACAGAGCTGGTTATTAGAGAGCGATACAATCCTAAAAAATACGATTTGGTTTTTGCCAATATTCTTGAGCACGTTCTCATCAGCGAAAAGCCGACGATTGATGCTTCCGTAAAAAGTGGTGGTTACCTGATCGTTTCAGGCATCCTGAATCATCAAGTTGAAACGATCGTAAACGCGTACTCACATATGGAAAAGGTATCAGTTGTTTCTAAAGGCGACTGGAGTGCTATTTTATTCAAGGATAAAGCTTGAGAGCTGTTTTTCATTCCTTTGATAATGTCTCAGACAATGAAACCATCGTAGTGACAGGCGATGCCGCTCATCACTTAAACGTTGTGCGCATTAGGGTCAATGAAGACCTTCTGCTCTTAAACGGCAAAGGTTCAATTCTGACCAGCAAGGTTTTATCAGTAGCTAAAAATACGATTGAGATCAAAGTTCTTAAAAGCGAAACATTTATACCAAAACATCAATTGTCACTGGCCGTGGCCATGCCAAAAAAAGATGCTTTTGAAGATATTTTAAAAATGGCAGTCGAGTTAGGGATTAATGAGATCTACCCTCTTGTTTCAGAATACTCTCAGTATGAATATGCTCCAAGCGAGCGCGTGCAGAGAATTTTAGAAAGTGCTCTGATTCAATCCAACAATCCTTTTTTTCCGGTCATTCATGAACAAAGAGAGTTGGGAGTTTTTCTAAAAGAACACCGGGAAACCATTGTCTTTTTTAATTCGCGTCCAGCGGAAGTTAAAAAAGAGCAGATGCAGGGCCCAAAAAAGACAATTCTCATTGGACCAGAAGGTGGATTTTCGCCTGAAGAAGTGGCAGCAATTGGTGCCTACAACAGTGTTCTTGAGATTCATTTGGCCACTCCAATTCTAAGAGCGCCAACAGCGGTCGCATCTTCGGTAGGTTATTTGCTCGCAACCCAAAACGGCCCTAAATAAGAATAAAAAAATCCATTGATGCTTTGTATTGTTTGTGGGATTCTAATTTTAGAAACACACAACTGATCAAGGTAGAATATGAATCAAGAATCTCATTCATTTTCGTCTTCAAAAGATGCAAAACAAATTCAAATTGACCTCGATGAATTCCAAATTAGTGAAGATTCATTTAAGCCGATGACTAAAGGTCTTGGTTTTCACCAGGACGTAAAGCGCCCATCGTTTAAGCCTGCGCCAAAAGAAGTGAAGCCTTTTGCTCCTTCAAAAACGCCAATGTCTTCTCTAAGCTCAATGCCAAGTGTGTCTCAACCAAAAACAACAGTGGGAAGTCATCTTCCTTCTGGACTTGAAGCTTTCTACGGGACTACTAAACCTGCTCCGACAATGGAAGTTCCAAACCTATTTGAACAACCAATTAAAAAAGAAGAAGTGAAAGCTGAAAAAGCTGTATCAAAAAAGACAGCAGCACAAACCTCACAATTTTTTGCCTGGATTGTTGATGTGCTAGTGATCGCGAGCTTTGTGGCCCTAACTGGAGCTTTGTTAGTGTTTGCTTCAGGAATTGAATTTCACATGTACTCTCGCCTGATTTCAACTCAGGATTTGGCAGCCTTTGGTGCAGCCATCTTCTCTATTTATTACCTTCTGTATTTTACAATTTTAGATTTAAGCTCAACTCCAGGGAAAACGATCTTCGGAATCAGGCTGGTAAAAGCTGATGGATCTGAAGTGTCTGTAAAACACACTTTCACTCGCGCGCTTATTTCTCTTCTTTCTGGCGTGGCCCTGTTTCTGCCAATGCTTCTGGATTTCCAGGGACGTTTATCAGATACAAAAGTGGTAAAATAAAATTATGGAACAACTCTCACCTGCCACATTAAAATTTATTGAAGAAAACAAAGGTAAAAAAATTGTTTTTACCAATGGATGCTTCGACATTCTTCATTTAGGGCACGTAGAGTATCTCAACGAAGCTAAGGCCCAAGGAGATTTACTTATTGTGGCCATCAATTCTGATGAGAGCGTAAGAAAACTTAAAGGCCCGGATCGTCCGATCAACAATGAAAAAGACCGCGGCAGCATGCTTTTAAACCTTAAATCTGTTGATTGTGTTCAGATCTTCACAGAAGAAACACCACTAGAGATCATCAAGCTTATTAAGCCTGATGTGTTGGTTAAAGGTGGAGACTGGAAACCAGATCAAATAGTAGGATCAGAATTTGTTCTTTCTCGTGGGGGCGAAGTTAAGAGTCTCATGTTTAAAGACGGATATTCTACGAGCAATCTCATCAAGGCCGTCCAAGGCAAGCATTAGTCTAGTAAAATCATCAAGTTAGACATTTATTAACATCTTGAAATCACTCAAAAATTTTTAATACCTGAGCAAATCAGTTTCATCAAGTAATGGAAATTATTGCCTTTTTTTTAAAAAAAGTACTTTAGTTCGTTTTTTTTTACTCCGATATTTATGTCAAGCAAGCTGATGGGACAGCGAGCTTAAATTAACAAGGATTCATACAAGGTTGTTTGAATCTTAAATTTTAAGGAGGAAGGCATGATTCTAGGAGATTAGTATGGGATTAAGAATTAACACAAACACGCAATCATTAAGAGCACAGAGTTCACTAGCACAAGTTGAAGCAAAAAAAGCTGATACACTTGCAAAATTGTCTTCTGGTTCAAGAATTAACAAAGCTGGTGACGATGCTGCTGGTTTAGCAATCTCGGAAAAGTTAAAAGCTAACATCCGTGGTTCTCAACAAGCTACAAGAAACGCTGGAGATGGTATCTCAATGATCCAGACAGCTGAAGGTGGATTAAACGAAGTATCTAACGTTCTAATCAGACTTAGAGAACTTTCTGTTCAAGCTGCTTCTGATACTGTTGGTGATACTGAAAGAAAGTTTGCAGACCTTGAATTTCAACATCTATCTCAAGAGGTAGAGAGAATTGCAAGCTCAACACAGTTTAACGGGAAACAACTGTTAACTGGTGAAGGTGAAACAATGGAATTCCAGGTTGGTATTATGAACGACGCTAAAAACGATCGTCTTTCATATAAGCCACAAGAGTCAAGCGCGAGAATCGCTGACCTTGGAATTGAAGGACTAGGAGTACAGACTAAGGTTAATGCGCAAGAGAACCTTGAAAAGATCGATAGCGCAATTAATGCTGTTAACGGTAACCGCGCTTCTCTAGGTGCTTTACAAAACAGACTACAGTCTACTATTTCTAACCTTGAAACTAGAACTGAGAACCTAGCTGCTGCCAACTCTCGTATCAGAGATGCAGATATCGCAGCTGAGTCTGCTGAAATGGCAAAATCGAACATCCTTTCTGCCGCTTCAACATCAGTACTGTCGCAAGCTAACAACTCTGGCTGTCTCTTATACACATCTGACGCTGCCGACGAAGGCTTCTGTGTAG
>CAXHHE010000049.1:0-13752 GCA_964016365.1 uncultured Bacteriovorax sp.
CTACACAGAAGCCTTCGTCGGCAGCGTCAGATGTGTATAAGAGACAGTGCCCAGCTTGTTTAGATTTCGATACAGAAACATCGATGAACGTTATTGAAATCGATGGAGCTTCAAATAACAGTGTTGATAACATCCGCGATCTTATCAGCAATGTTCACTACCTTCCGACTTCAGGTCGTTTTAAAGTTTACATCATCGATGAAGTGCACATGCTTTCGACAAATGCCTTCAACGCTCTTTTGAAAACCCTGGAAGAACCACCGGCCCATGTTGTGTTTATTTTTGCCACAACTGAAGCGCAGAAACTTTTAGGGACTGTTCTTTCTCGCTGTCAGCGTTTTGATTTCAGAAACGTTTCAGTTGAGACCTTGGCAAATCACGTAAAAGAAATTTCTAAGATTGAAGGAATTAAGTTTGAACAAGAAGAACTCATTCAGCAATTAGCTGTTCTTGGTAGAGGATCTGTGCGCGACACACTTTCTCTTTTAGATCAGGTGCTGACGTTCTCTGAAGACAATTTTATTAAAGAAGAAACACTGACAACATCTCTTGGTGTGGCCGGTCCAAAGGCCATCAGTGGAATCATTGAGGCGATCTATACAGGTAACACGGCAGAGCTGAGCGGCGTGTATGGAAGACTGTTAAACGAAAACGTACCGGCCAAAAATATTGCCAGCTCACTTTTAGATGAACTCTTTAGCAATTTAAAAAAGAAAGGCTCATTAAGCGAAGCAGAGTTGATCTGGATTTACGAAACAGTGGCTAGAGAGACAACGTGGATCTTCAATTCTATTTCTCCGGAAAAAGCATTTGAAGTTTTAATGTACAAAGTGGCCCTGAGAAGAAGCTTCTTTAACCAAAAGATTGCCGGTTCTCAAACTGTAGCAGCGACAACTCAATCAGCACCAGCTCAAACAGTAAAAACAGAATCAGCTCTAACGCCAGTAGCACCGGTTCAAGAAGAAGCACCAAAAGAAATGAGCGTTGCTCAAAAACTTGAAAGCTTGATGTCGGAAATCGCCAGCGAAAGAGATGCGGTGATTGCCCCGGCCAATGTTGAACCTAAAAAAGAAACTCCAGCAGCAGCACCTGTTCAGGAAGCAAAAGCTGTTGGGAAAAAAGATTTAACGTGGGAAGGATTTTTAAATGATCTTTCTTCGCGCTCACCTGCTTCAGCTTCAAACCTGGAGCAAGGAAATACTCTAAGCCCTCTTCGCCTGGAAAATGGTTATTTAAATATCGAACTTGGTTTTGGTTTTTCCGGCCAGGTGTTTATGGATTATTTGAATGAGCCGGAAGTGTTCCAGAAAGTATTGAACTACTTAAGTGAATACTTTGAAGTGGATAAAAACAATATCAAGCTTGAGCTGGTACAGGTGACTCAAAAAGAGGACTTCGTCACACAGGCAGAAATCAGAGAACAAAAAGCACAAATGACAATGCAGGATCGCGTGGAAGAGTTTAAGAATAATCCGCTTTTAAAAGAAGCAGAGAAAATCTTCAATGCGAAAGTTGATAAAGTCGTTTTGGATAATTCAAAGAAGTAATTTTTTCAAGGAGTCGAATATGAAAGGAATGCAAAACTTAATGAAACAAGCTCAACAAATGCAGCAAAAAATGGCTACATTACAAAAAGAGCTTGAGTCTCGCGAACTAGAAACTTCTTCTGGTGGTGGGATGATCAAAATCAAAATCACAGGGAAACAACAAATCGTTTCTATTTCAATCAACAAAGAATGCGTAGACCCTAACGATGTTGCTGGTCTTGAAGAACTGGTAAAAACAGCTGTTAACCAGTCAATCAAAGAATCACAAGACATGGTGTCGGCTGCAATGTCAAAAGTTACTGGTGGAATCAACATCCCAGGAATGTTCTAATCTATGGAATTACCAGAAAAACTTTTAAAGGTTGTAAGACAGTTTTCTCGCCTTCCAGGTGTTGGTGAGAAGACGGCCCTGCGCCAGTCGCTGATTATGACAAAATGGAACAAGGAAGACCTGGTTCATTTTGCTGAAGCGGTAAAAGCACTCGCTGAACTAAACCATTGTGAAAAATGCGGGATGTTCTGCGATGATAAGCTTTGCAAGATCTGTCTGGATTACGGCAGAAGCCATTCAAAAACACTTTGTGTTGTTGAGTCGGTTACTGACTGTCTGGCCATTGAGCGAAGCGGGCACTTTAAAGGTAAATTTCATATTCTCTTTGGCGTCTTAAACCCACTACTGGGCATTGGACCTGATGAGCTTAAGCTGGATCAATTCATCGAGCGCGTGAAAAGCGAAGAAATCGAAGAAGTGATTTTAGCTGTGAACCCTTCGGTTGAAGGGGATGCAACTTGTGCTTACATTAAACAAATGCTGCCGGATAGTGTTCGTGTTGATCGTATTGGCTTTGGGATTCCAATGGGCGGAAGCCTGGAGTTCGTCGATGCCTTGACGATTACAAAAGCGCTTGAAAACCGCAGGCATTTATAAGTTGGATGATGATGACAAATAGAACGAGCAAAATTCCAAAGTATGTACAGGCCTTTTTTGAATCGTGCGAGATCGATGAAAAGATCAATCGCTTTTCATTTTTTATGATTAGAGCTGATGGTGTGGTCCTTTATCACAACAACAATCTGGCCAACTCACTCTCAAAGTCTTCTATTGGAGCTTTGTTAAGTGGTGTGTGGCAGGCCTCAAAGGCACTGTCAGAATTCATTCCTAAAGAAGAAGCAAAAGAAGGATACAGACTGAGTTTTGATACATCTTCACAGGGTATCTATATCGTACCAATTTCTACTGATATGGAAGAGCTGTATTTAGGTCTGATTTATCACGATGAAGTGAATCCAGGTTTCATTAAAAATAAAATGAGAGAGATGGCGGCAAGTTTCAGTGAATTCTTAAACCAAGAGTTGAAAGATCACCGTGCTACTCAAGAAAAAACAAACAAAGCATTTGATAAGAGCGAGTACCTGTTTGGCGATATTTCCGATGCGGAAATGGACAGATTATTTGCGTTCATTAAAAATTAAGGTAAGGCCATGTCTTTTGTAAATTATGTAAACAAAGAAGTTAACTGCAAGATTGTCTATTACGGGCCAGGGCTTGGTGGAAAGACGACAAACATCCAGTATGTTTATCAAAAAACCAGCGGCGATAGTAAGGGCAATATCATTTCACTTAATACAGAAAACGAAAGAACGCTTTTCTTTGATTTCCTTCCCCTTGATTTAGGCGAGATTCGCGGTTTTAAAACGCGCTTTCACCTTTACACTGTTCCAGGACAGGTTTTCTATGAAGCCTCAAGAAAGCTGATTTTAAGAGGTGTAGATGGAGTTGTTTTCGTGGCCGACTCACAAGTTGAGCGCATGGAAGCCAACATTGAATCACTTAAATCCTTAGAAAAAAACCTGACAGATCAAGGTTACGACATCACTAAAATCCCTCTGGTCATGCAGTGGAATAAAAGAGACCTTCCGAACACTACAGCGATTAAAGACCTGCACAATGCACTTAATAAATGGGGCGTGCCAGAGTTTGAAGCTGTCGCAGTTAAAGGAAATGGCGTCTTTGATACACTGAAGATGATTTCGAAATTAGTTCTAATGAATCTTAAAGGTGGATTAGAGTAAGTTTTTATAATCGAGGTAGATCAGGTGAGCTTTCATCAGCGCTTCCTGGTCGTAAAAGCTTGAACGGCTTCCCACTAAGTGGTGGCCTTCAAGAACTCCAAGATTGTGTCCGTTGAAGTAAAACGGGAACTGAGCATTTTCTACATCAACAATTCCATCATTTGATTTTTGGCTTCTAAAAATGGCCTTAGTAAGCATCATCCACACATGGCTTTGATGCCACTTCGACTCGAAGGCAATGGCCGTATAAAAGAGTCTTGAAGGCAGCTGCTTGTGATTTTTCTTAAACCAGCTTTCTCTGAAATTCTTTGAAAGCGATTTTTGAAGCTCGCTGGCAATCAGGTTGACGTCTTTTCCTAAAACTTTCTTGGAAACATTCTCAGGAACTTTTCCGATTGTATTGGCAAGCTTTAGTAGTTTGTTATTGATGTGATCGCTTCCCATAATCGGAGTGGCGATAAAAGAAACACCAATGATATTTTCTGAAAGTTTGTCGCCTTTTGATCTTAGATAATGAAGAGTGTCCACACCACCCTTTGAAAAACAAAAGAACCATAAACGCTCATTTGGATTGGCCTCAATGTATTCTTCGATTTGTTTTTTTAGGGCCAGAGAGTTCTCACGAGCACCTTTTCTTCCATCGACAACCGGAGCGATATGTTTAATGTCGTATTGATCTAAAAGAGTTTCAGCTCCACGCTTAAAAGCAGGAGTTGAAAAGATTTCATTGAAAACACCTGAGACTAACACAATGGTGACTTTCACTTCAGGCACTTTAAGTGAAGTGCGGTAATCGTTAACTAAGTGGGAGTGGGCAAGCTCATGGTAGATCGTCTGGAAAACTTCGCTGTCTGTTGCATCGACCGAGCGCTTGTTGGTTACACAAGAGATGATCTCCTGGGCCCTCTCGCTATTGAGATTGAGGTTTTCCATTGAGCTGATATCGAAATAAGACTTTAAAACAGTGAAGGCCGAACGAGACAGCCAGATGCTGGAATTTGTAATCGAAAGAAGCGTTTTAAGGACGTCTTTTTTGTCCTTAAGCTTAACCAATCTTTGAAGGTTAAAGATAATTTCTTCAGTGCTGGTGTGCTTAGCGTAGCTAAGAATGTCCTTTCTCTTCTTGATGCGAGATCTATAGTGAGAAAAAGACTTTGATAATACGTGAATGGCACTCATTTCTTTTTACATTTCCTAGGGGAAAATAACAGTGTAAGATCATCCCATAAAAATTAAAAAATCGTCAAATTTGAAGAGGTATTAAGATGGGCGGAATTAAGATCGGCATCATTGGTGGAAGCGGCGTATATAAGATTGAAGGTGTTGAAGTTATTAAAGAACACAAAGTGTCTACTCCCTTTGGAGCGCCTAGTTCTGAAGTGATCGAGGCCAATCTTCACGGTACACCTTTTTTCTTTATACCTAGACATGGAAAACACCACAACTTCACTCCATCTGAAGTAAATTACAGAGCGAATATTTTTGCTCTGAAAGAACTTGGTGTTGAGTATATTATTTCAGTTTCAGCAGTAGGATCTCTAAAAGAAGAATTCCCTCCTGCAAGTTTTGTTATCCCTGACCAATTCATCGACTGGACAAAAGGCAAGCGCGAAAGAACTTTCTTTGGAAACGGAATCGTGGGCCACGTCTCAGTTGCAGAACCAGTTGATACTCAACTTCAAAAGATGATTGTTGAAACGTGCAAAGAAGCGGGTGTTAAACACGGATCTGGCGGATCGTACATTTGTATCGAAGGGCCTCAGTTCTCAACAAAAGCAGAATCAAATATCTACAGAAGTTTCGGTGCAAGTGTTATTGGTATGACAAACGTACCGGAGTCTTACCTGGCAAAAGAAGCGGGAATTGCTTATGCAACAATCGCCATGGTTACAGATTATGACTGCTGGAAAGAAGAGCACTGTACGCTTGAAGAAATCATGAAAGTTATGTCAGCAAACAATCAATCAGCACATGCGGTTTTAAAGAAGCTTCTTCCAAAGCTTCACGCGAATCCATTTGCGATTAAAAAAGAGAACACGTTTGCTGTTATGTCGAAACCTGAAAAGCTCTCAGCAGAACAAACTCACATTCTTGAAGTCCTTCTAAAGTAATGAGCTACACAGGTCACTATACAGTTTTAAAGCATGAGTGCGTCGATTCATTAACTGAAAAGGCGCCTCTGGATAAGAAGTCTTACTTTGCCGATCTTACGTTCGGCGGAGGCGGACACACGTTTGAATTTTTATACAGGAATCCCCTTTTTAATGTCAGGTCAACTGACCAGGACCCGGATGCATTAAAAAATGGAAATGAGAGAATCCAGAAAGAACAAATGGGTGATCGAATTAAACTGATCGATACAAACTTTGTTCATTTTTCTTCAATGATCAGAGAGCATTCACCAGAAGTTTTTGCAGACGGTGGATTCCAGGGAATTCTTCTGGACTTAGGAGTGTCTTCACATCACTTCGATGAGGCCGGCAGAGGTTTCTCATTCCGCTTTGACGGGCCACTTGATATGCGTATGGATTACGAGTCGGATGAATTTCAAACGGCCGAAGAAATCGTCAACACATACAGTGAAGAGGAACTAAGAAGAATTTTTGAAGAGTACGGTGAAGAAAAAAACGCCAGAAAGATCGCTGCGAAGATCGTGACTGAAAGAAAAGAGAAACGAATCTCGACGACCAAAGAATTGGAAAACATCGTTTTCCATTGTTATCCAAAAGAGCATCGTTACGGAAAGACCAACCCTTCTACTCGAGTATTTCAGGCCCTAAGACTTGAAGTAAACCGGGAACTTGAAGTTTTATCCAACACAATTGATCAACTAATCCCGCTTCTAAAAGTAGGCGGCCGCCTCGCTATCATCAGCTTTCACTCTCTCGAAGATCGCATAGTGAAGAATGTTTTCAGGGACGCCTCTCAAAAAACCGAGCTTCCTGTAGAGGTTTTAACAAAAAAGCCAATTCTTCCATCTGAGCAAGAAATTTTAGACAATTCTCGCTCAAGAAGTGCTAAACTAAGAATATTAGAAAGAGTAGAAACTAAAAAAGACAAGAATAAATATAAGCAATGATATTTGGCATTTAATCAAGGAGTGATTATGGCCGCATCAAAGAAATCTTCTGAAAAATTTCAGTTGGGCGCGAAAGTAAAAGAGATTATTTTCAGCTCACAGGGTTTTCCCATTTTCTTATCATTCACCACACTCGCCATTTTATTTGTTCTATTTCGCATGAAAAATGTTGAGATGGATTACACCATCACAAAAACAAACCGCGAAATTGAAAAAGTTATTTTGGATAACAAAGAATTAAAAGCTAAGAAGGCAAGAATGCTTTCAGCTGAAAAGTTAAGAAAATTAGCGGCAGTACATAACCTGGATCAACCAAAACAGGATCAAATTATTGTCATTCCATAGGATTTGGAAATTGAATTATGAATAGAGTTGAAAAAAATAGGATCATCTTTGTTTTTACCTGTTTCTGTTTGTTTTTCCTTCTTGTTTTAGGAAAAGCCTTTAAGGTTCAGCTAGTCGATGCTGGAGATCTCATTGTTCGCGCCAATTCACAATTCTTAAGACAGGCAACTGTTTATCCAAAACGCGGAAATATCTACGACCGTTCAGGTCACCCACTTGCTCTTAACGTTCAAACGTACAGTATCTTCACAATCCCAAAATCAACTGACGGGAAAAATGATGTTTATAAGAAGCTAGCTAAGATCGTTCCGGAGCTTTCTTACAAAGAAATGATCACGACGATTAAAAAGAGAAAGAGATTTACTTGGCTTGGAAGAAAACTTCGTCTTTCAAAAGACCAGGTTGAAGATATCAAGGAACTAAAAGGAATCTTCATTGAAGGAACGCCAGAGAGAACTTATCCAAACCACGAGCTTCTGTCTCAGGTTATCGGGTTTGTTGGTCTTGATAACTCAGGTCTATCTGGCCTTGAGTATATGTACAATAAAGAGTTAAGAGGAAATCCGGTCACTCTAAAATACACGATCGACAACAAAGGTCGCGCAATCAAGTTCGAAAGCCATCAGGATGTAACAGCACAAGCAAAAGACATTTACCTGACGATTGATAAAGACATTCAGGGAATGGCCGAGAAATATTTAAAAGAAGCTGTTCTAAAACATAATGCAGATAAAGGTGGGATTGGTGTTATTGATGCTTCGACAGGTGAGATCCTGGCGATTGCCAACTACCCTACTTTTGATCCAAACAATGTTAAAGGATCAGCTCCGGGAATCAAGAAAGTTAAGTTTTGCGATTGATCCGTTTGAGCCAGGTTCAACATTTAAGATTTTCACAGCGGCTTCGGCCCTTGAGCACAAAACGGCCACTATCAACTCTACTTACTATGCTGAACAAGGAAGAATGAGAGTTGATAATCATTGGATTAAAGAAGCTGAAAGCCATGAAAAATTTGAATGGATTTCAGTTGCAGATATTATCCGTTACTCTTCAAACGTCGGGACGACAAAACTTGCTTTTGACCTGACTTTCCCGAAATTAAAAGAAACTTTAAAAGAACTGAATTTTGGAAACAAGACAGGTATTGAAGTACCGGGAGAGTCTCGCGGGATTTTTACGGAAGCAGATAATGTCACTCCTCTTTCTTTAAGTAACATCAGTTTCGGTCAAGGTATTGCGGTAACAGGTGTTCAGATGATGGCCGCCTATGCAGCGATTGCCAACGGTGGTGAGTACATTAAGCCAACACTTATTAAGCGCGATCCAAACCAAGTGACGGTTTCAGAATTAGAACCCGAAAATGCGAATCAACTGGAAAAAAGAAGAAGAGTTCTGTCGCAGAAAAACACAGAAGACCTGACAAAAGCGCTAGTGTTAGCAGTTGAAAAAGGTACGGGTGGAAATGCTAAGATCCCTCACTTCCAGATTGCGGGTAAAACGGCGACTGCTCAACGTGTAGATAAAAATGGTGGATATAAGGGTTATGTATCTGGGTTCATCGGATACCCGGTTAACGTAGATAGAAAATTTGTTATTGCCGTTTATATTGATAACCCAAAAACTGGTGGATATTACGGTGGAGCGGTTGCGGGTCCAGTGTTTAAGAATCTTGCGGAGTATATGCTTTATAAAAATAAAGACATCAGTAGACTCGCAGAACACGAAGACAATGATTACGATCTGAAAAAAGTTAAGACCAATATCGACATGGTTCAGGTTAAAGAAGCGGCTTCAAGAAGCTTGACTCCTGGGATTGTGCCGAACATGATGGGGCTGGATAAGATTACAACGACCAACATCTCGTTGAAGTTAAACCTTCAAGTTGTTCATAAAGGAATGGGAGTGGTTTCATCACAATACCCACCAGCAGGAACACCGATTGGCGATGATACTGTTGTAAAATTAGAATATTCACCTCCAACATACGAATAGGTCATGAACAAAAAAGAACTTGTCGACGTTTTAAATGCAGACATTGCCTCTAGAAACACCCTGACTCAACTTGATGATGTTGTAAGTAACATTACAACCAATCTGCAGACGGCCACTGCGGCCGATGTTGTTTTCTATAAAGTTCATAACAATGAAAAATCAATTGAAGATTTTAATAAGCGCCTTAAAGGAAAAAATCCAGGGTTGATTGTTTTAAATCATGGGGCCGAATCGTTGGTGAAGGCCGATAATTGTATCTTTGTTGATGCGGCTAAATTTCTTATTCTACAAAAGAAAGTTTTAGATATCATGTTTCCAAATAAAGGGCAGATGAAAATCATCGGCGTCACTGGGACTAACGGGAAGACGACAACTGTTAACCTGGCGATGCAAATTAGTACTCAGCTTGGTCACCCGGCGATTTCAGTAGGAACAATCGGTGTTCAGGATGCGAATGGCGCCTTGATTGAGGATTTAGAATCCACAACGCCTTCGTATGTTGAGTTCAGAAAAATCATTCACCGCTTTCAGGAAAAATACCAGGCATGTTTTGTGGAAGTAAGTTCTCATGCCCTTGTTCAAGACAGAATTTATGACATTGCTTTAGATGCAGCTGCGTGGACAAGTTTTTCTCAAGACCACCTCGATTACCATAAAACGATGGAAGAGTATTTCGATGCCAAGATGCTGATTGAAAAGAAATACCTGAAAGAAGGAAAGAGTCTTATTGTTCCTTCTTTTGAAAAAGACCTTTACCAAAATATCTTGAAGAAAAATCCAAATGCACGCGTAAAGGTGGCAAGAACACTTGATGAAAGAAAGATGACGGAGAGACCGCTCTTTTATCATTCTTCATACAATCAAAGTAATGCTGAAGTGGCCCTGCAATTAAATTCGGACCTTTGGGGAGAAGATAAGATCAATTCCTTGAGTCTAAAAAATATTAAAACTCCACTCGGAAGATTTTCAGTTATTGAAATGGACAACGAAGGCATGGCCATCGTGGATTACGCTCATACTCCGGATGCCTTGATTAATATCGGAGAGGCCATCAGAAAAGCTTTCCCTAATCATTCATTGACTGTGGTTTTTGGTTGTGGTGGAAATCGCGATAAAACTAAAAGACCTCTGATGGGAAAGGCGGTAGCTGGATTTGCAGATAAAGTTGTCGTGACATCAGACAACCCTCGCGA
The DNA here is from genome assembly GCA_964016365.1 of uncultured Bacteriovorax sp. Taxonomy (GTDB): domain Bacteria; phylum Bdellovibrionota; class Bacteriovoracia; order Bacteriovoracales; family Bacteriovoracaceae; genus Bacteriovorax. The sequence continues at coordinate 10,230 of CAXHHE010000049.1, forward strand.
CGAAGCACCGGAAGATATTATTATCGACATCATCGCCGGCATCAGCACTGGTTACGAAGCAGTCGTCGACCGTAAAAAAGCTATTCTTTTTGCACTTGAGGCCATGAAGAAGAAAGAAATCGTTCTTATCGCTGGTAAAGGTCATGAAGAGTATCAGGAAATTAAGGGTGTGAAGCACCCATTTAGTGACTTCAATATCGTTTCTCAATTTAAACGCGGATAAATTTAATGGTTTCTTCAAAACTTCTTTTTAAACTTAAATCAGTTAAGACGATGACGAGCGCTTTTGATCATAAAGGGCGCGAGTTCGAATTAAAAATCAATACAGATTCACGCAGTTTCCAGGTGGGTGAGACTTTTGTCGCCCTGGTTGGAGAGAACTTCGATGCTTTTAATTATCTTGAAGGTGTTTTAAATCTTGATGCCAAGGTTGTGGTTTTTAACTCAACTAAAGAGCGCGAAGAACTAGTGCCAATGCTGGCAGCTTTTTATCCCAAAACACTTTTTATTACTGTCACAGACACGCTTCTTTTTATTCAAGAGCTTGCTCGTTTGCATATCGAGGGTTGGAGAAAAGCCGATAAAGACAGAAAGATTATTGGAGTGACGGGATCAAATGGTAAAACCACTCATAAAGAAATGATCTATTTTCTTTTAAATTCTATTCTCCCGGGAAAAGTCCTGGCGACAAAGGGGAACTTAAATAATCACATCGGAGTTCCATTAACAGTTTTTAGACTGAATAAAAAACATAAAGTGGCCATCATTGAAATGGGGATGAATCACGCCGGTGAAATTAAGGTTCTTTGCGACATCGCTAAACCAGAACACGGGATGATTACCAACATTGGGGCAGCTCACATCGAATTTTTAAAAACGATGGAAGCAATCTTTAAAGAAAAAGGAACCCTTTACGATTCAGTTGTTAAAAATGCCAAAGGCAAAGGGTCTTTTGTCGTTAATGCTGATGACCCGTACTTAGCGAAGCTTAAAAAATCCAAAGGACTTGTGACTTATGGAGAGAAAAACGGCGACGTGAAAATTAAGATCGATGGAGATGAGATTTCTTTTAACATCGACAAGAAGAACGTGTGGATAAATAACAAAAATATCTTTGAGCACCACAACCTGAAAAACCTGGCAGGGACAACGATCTTTGCGATGAGCTTATTCCCAAAAAAGATTAAAGAATTAACAGAGGCAGCTTCAAATTATGAGCAGCCAAATATGAACAGATCCCAATGGGTGGACAACATCTTCCTTGATGCCTACAACGCCAACCCAAGTTCAATGCGCGTTTCACTGGATTCATTTGTGACAGTCATGAAAAATAAAGGTGTCTCACTTGATGACTGCTACTTTGTTTTGGGTGACATGAATGAGCTGGGAGACCACGCCCCGCAGATGCATAAAGAGATTGCAGAGCACGTAAAGTCTTTAGGAATTAAGAATATAACTTTCATTGGAAGATACCGCGAGTTTTATCTTAACGGTTACCCGAATCCGGTTAGTCATTATCACACTAAAGAAGAGTTCTTTTCAGAATGGAAAGGCGTTAGAAAAAAATACAAGTTTGTCTTCGTGAAAGCGAGCCGCTCTTTACAACTAGAAACCCTGATGGGTATAGTTTAATATTGGTTAAAACTTAAAAAATAGGAAAGTAAGGATGCTTTACCATTTACTCTACCCACACCACCACCTGTTTAACATCTTCAAGTACATCACTTTTAGAACTGGGATTGCTTTTCTAATAGCAACAGTGCTTTCGATTATCTGGGGACATTACTTCATCGACTTTATGAAGAAGAAGCAATTCGGACAGATCATCAGAAACGATGGCCCAGAGTCTCACTTTAAGAAAAAAGGGACTCCGACTATGGGCGGTGTGTTCATGTTGGGGAGTATTTTTGTTACGACTCTGATCTGCGGAAACTTTTTTTCTATGCCGCTTAAGATCACTTTAGGGGTCACTTTTTCTTATTTCCTACTTGGTTTTTATGACGACTATCTGAAAGTTTTAAAGAAAGACACGAAAGGTGTTTCGGCCAAGGGTAAACTTGTTTGGCAATTCGGAACGGCCCTTGTCGCTATGTATATTATGGTGAGTCAAAACATTATCAATACTGATGTGTATTTTCCTTTCTTTAAGGCCCCGATTATTGATCTTGGTTACTGGTATATCCTGTTTGGATCAATCGTTATTGTTGGATTCAGTAACGCAGTTAACCTAACAGACGGTCTTGATGGTCTGGCGATTGGGCCAATCATGGTGAGTGCGGCGACGATGGGTCTTCTTACTTACGTTACTGGTCACAAAGAAATCTCTCAGTATTTATACATCCCATACTTCGAAGGCATGGGAGAGATCACTGTCCTAACTGCGGCTATTATTGGTGCAGGAATCGGCTTTTTGTGGTATAACTCATACCCAGCTCAAATTTTTATGGGCGATGTTGGATCCCTGTCTTTGGGAGGAACATTGGGTACGATTGCAGTGCTTGCGAAGTCGGAATTCTTGTTCGTAGTTATCGGCGGAATTTTTGTTATCGAAGCTCTTTCAGTTATTATCCAGGTTGCTTCATTTAAAACCCGCGGAGTACGCGTTTTTAAAATGGCACCTATCCACCATCACTTCGAAAAACTTGGCTGGCCGGAGACGAAGGTAACAGTTCGCTTCTGGATTATCAGTGTGTGTCTGGCAATCATGGCACTCTCGACATTAAAGACTAGATAGTCGTCGAGTTAGTCTAAGAGGAAACTTGAATGGAAATGGAAAGATTTAAAGGTAAGAAAGTTCTTATCGTAGGTATTGGCAAGACTGGTTTTTCTCTGATCAATTTCTTCAACAAATTAGAATGCGAAATCAGAGTAACGGATATCAAGCCAATCTTCGACCTTAACAAGTCAGTTAAGAAGCTTAAGAAAATCGAACCACCTCTAGAGATGACTTTCGGTGAGCACAAAGACGAAGACTTCTTAGAAGCAGACGTTATTGTTTACTCAGCAGCAGTAAATCCAAACCTTCCTCAATTAGAATTAGCACGCAAAAACGGGAAAGAAGTTTATTCAGACTTCGCCCTTGCTTATAAACTTTGTAAAAAACCAGTTATCGCTGTTTGTGGATCTTTCGGTCGTACAACAATTGCAGCGATGATCGGCTTCACACTTAAAGTTGATGGGAAAAACGTATTCGTTGGTGGAACATCAGAAATGCCATTCATCGAGTACTGCCTTCTTCCAAACATGAACGAAATTGATTACGTGGTGGTAGAAGTTTCAGCAATCCAAATGAAGTCACTTCAGGATTTCCATCCGAAGCTAGTTGTTTTCCCGAACATCGGAGAGAACTTCTCAAAAGCAAACTTCTCTTCAGTTTCTGAATACATTGAAACTAAACTTTCAATCATCAAAAAACTTTCTCCAGAAGATACACTGGTAGCAAACTACGATTCACTTGCTAACAATGCATTCTTTAGAAACTGTCTCTTATACACATCTGACGCTGCCGACGAAGGCTTCTGGG
>CAXHHE010000050.1:0-13729 GCA_964016365.1 uncultured Bacteriovorax sp.
CACAGAAGCCTTCGTCGGCAGCGTCAGATGTGTATAAGAGACAGTCCCAGAGCTGAAAACCCGACTACTGAAATAGCTTTTTCTGAAAATTCGTCTAAATCAGTTGTGGTATTGATATAAGAATTTCCTCTAAGCAGACCATAAAAGTACCCGCGCACTGCTTTTTGCTGGTTGATTGAACCGTTGATCGCATTTCCAGTCGTCGAATAAATCGTGTAGAGAAAAATAAGGAACGGCAAAAAAATGATGAGTTCAAAGATTGCCTGACCTTTCTGGTTTTTTAAAATAGTCTTCACATCATCCCCCATTATCTTCCAGGGTGACATGAACGTCACAACGGCTTAGGCCCAGCGATTTGATCGCTGCGCAGACTTGTTGTTTTGATTCAGACCTGCTTGGCTCTCTTCCTAAAAAAGCTTCCGACCTGAAATTAACATTGGATTTTCCACCGACAAACCCGATCGAAAATCTTTGGGCGTATTCAATGTAAAGACCAACAAAAGCACGAAACTTAGTTGTTGTCGGGTTCGGACTGTTTTCTTTTAAGTCACCGCCGGTGACTCCCTTTATCAGCCCGTCTGGAAGATAAGAGGTAAACACTCTCTCAGCAGTTGTTTTTGCCAGGCGGTCACCTTCGTCAATATCATCGCGGTCAGCATCTGCGACCAGGTAACTGCGAGCTGCAAGAAAAGTAGCATGATGGACCATGTATCCGTCAGTGTAGTTCAAGGCCATTTTTAAAAAGACGAAAATAAATCCTACGGCCGCCGTAAACGTCATAAGAAATTCTATCGTCGACTGACCTGAATTTTGACGGAACTTATTTTTTCCCATAAGGCTCCGCCCCACCAAAAAATCGTGAAGTATTTTCTTTGGTATTAAAATAAGTGTCATGCTTATTAGACTGATAATTAAAGCTCATCGCTGCATCGTAATCTGCATCCGCATTGAGCTCTCTTCCATAGCGGTATGAGTACTCCATGCTTTTTCTAATGGCGACAAAAAGACCGGTTTCTCCGCCGACAAACTCTTTAAATTTTCTATTATTGAGCACAGTGATTGAAAGAGCACTAACGACGACTAGTAACAGGATGTACTCGACAACGGATTGCCCTTTCTCGTCTTTTAGAAAGAAAGAATTTTGTAATTTTGCCATCCGAACCACATCCAAGCGATAAAGATTACTGGTGCATAAGTAAACTTCTTACCAAAGATCTTCTTGATCCCGGCGATATCTCTCATTTTAAAATGAACTATGATTATATCAAGGTGTTTAAGCACATTAAATAAAAGTAGTGAGCTTCCTACTAAAACCGTTGCATATAGCAGGTAAGTAAAAGTCGTTTCCTGGAACTGCACTGGCACTAAAAGATACAGCGAAGAAAGATATTTTGAATCTCCTCCCCCCATGATGTTCATGATGAAGAGCATGAAACCCACCAGTAAAAAAATCAGTGGGAAAATAAATGTATGTACAGACCAAACGTAAGTGTGAGGGAAGATGAGAGTCAGGAGGCAGAAAAACAAAAAGTTAATCAGCATCCACATATTGGAAATTTTCTTGGATTTAAAATCGATGTAAGCAACAAAGAGCAGCTGGATCGAAATAAAAATATAGACCACAATTGGCAGCATGCTTACTCTTCCTGATTAACATAGCCTTTAAAGAAGCAAAGCTCCTTGCAGACGCCTACCGTAAGTTGCTCCGTTAATTCATAACCAATGGCCCCGACAGAGGCAAACATAGTCTTACTCAGCCCTTTTACCATGCTGATAGAAATAAACGTCATAAAGCAAAATATGAGCAGATATTCGATGAGGGCCTGACCAGAGGCCCTCATACGGATTTTAAATTTCATGATTTAAGGATCAAAGATTGAGGAGAAAGAGACAACAGCAGGCATATGTTGCCGACTGCTACATAATCGTAGAAAAGTAAGGCAAAAGAGAACTATCGCAGCGAAAGTCTTCGACTAGTTACCTACGTCGATACCATCAACCATAGTTTCTGCTTTACCAAATACTTTAGTAGTTAGACCATCAAGGGCATCTCCCCCGGTCTTCTTGAATTTAAAGATGATCATCGCAACAACAGCTACGAGTAGAATGTACTCTGTAGATGTTTGTCCGCTCTCATCCTTCAAATATGCAATTAACTTCTTCATACTACTGTCTCCTGCACTTACGAAATTCACGCAAGATACTCCTCGGTTTCTTCACACGGGATCTTTAGCTCTTTGCTCTATTATTTTACCATTAGAGTCGGATTTCTTTACTGAATCCCCGACCTTTCGGCTATTTTTTATCTAACCCATTAAAAACACTTACGTGGAAAAAACTTTCCTAGAGGGTCAATTGCCAAAGATGTATAATGAAAGTGGGTCTAGGAGTTGGCATTTAAGCTGGTTCCTCTATAAAGATTTATTCGGGAGCGGTCCCTGGTCACGGTGAGCAAGCTCATATTAAACCCTCAGGGTTTTTTCAGTGAGAAGCCTAAAGAGACTACTAACTGCAGCCACCTATTCAAAAATGGGCGGAACCTGATAAGTAAGTCCACCACTAGGCCCCTTTAAATTCTTGACAGCTAGCCCCTATACACCGATCATTTTTCTATGATCGAAAATAATCAAACATACCAGCCACTTAACTACTCTTGGATTGAAAACTTAGCCATGGATGAAATCAACATGGACGAGTCAGGTATTGTTAACATCAACGGGCACTTAAACCCTGCTCTACTACTTGAAGAGTCTTCAATTGCACTGATGAATGATATTCGCGATCGCTTCGAAGCTTACATGACAAAATTTAATGAGTACCGTGGACGCAGCAATTCAAGTGCGGCCATCAAACTTTTTAAAATTTCAAATACTGTTAATGACTTCATGTTGTTTAGAAATTCACTTCGTTTAATTTTCGCTAGAAAAGCTAACGATTGTATCTCTATTGGATTTTTAGCAAACGGAAAAGACATCTACGGTGCTCGTCTTTCTTTCAATGACCAATTCGGCTCAACAACGATTCACGAAATCAGAGCGCACATGGGACCTTTCAACAAGATCACATGGCGATTTAACAATGAAGTTGTCGACCTGGATGCAATGGTTCGCCACTACCTGACAGAGTTTATTGTTAACTCTGCTCGCTAGTTAGAACGGCATTAAATAAACGATAGACCTTCGCCTTTATTCACGACACCTTTAGCAGGTGTACGGTTTCCATTTAAACGCTTAAGTGTAAACTCCAGCGACTCGCGAATTGTCGGCATTTTGATTTTTAAAAGACCCTCAATGTTCAAGACATCAAGTTTGTAGTGAAGGTGCTCATCCACTCTTTCTACAGATGTGCTCTTTAAGATCGGCAGGTGCCACTTACCTTTGTTGATTAAGCTTTCTGATTCGTGAAAGATCTCACAATAAGTTTTAGCAAACTCATAATAAGTCATGTTGTCTTGAGAAGCGAAGTGAATCAATCTGTTGGCCACATTCTTATCTATACACATTTTTAAGACCATTCCCAGGTAATAAATGTCAACAAACCCCTGGTGAACAAAGTCATCATAAATAGCCGTCTGATTGGCCTTCAGGTTTCTTTGTAGTTTTTCAAACCAAGACTCGCGAAGCGGGCTCACTCCTCTTCCGTACACTTTAGAACAGCGAACAATGAGATAGTTTAGCGATGACTTCTGCAGATAGAATTCTGAAGATGCCTGGGACTTCCCGTATTGAGTGATAACATCAGCGTTATCCATTTCATTGTAGTTCTTATTGGCGCCAGAAAAAACAAATTGTGAGGAAAGATAAATAACTCTTGCTCCGTAACGAGGAGCAATCTCGGCCACATTAAAAAGCCCGGCCGAGTTGAGAGCATCAGAAGCATTTGGCATATCGGCACATTCTTTAAGACCAGTTAAACCAACACAGTAAATAACAATGTCTGGTTTAAAAGCATAAAGGACTAGCTGCACTTCATCTTTGTTTAAAACATCGCAAGGAAGTGCGAGTACACCGGGAATTGGTTGGCTTTTGCGATGGTAAGTTCCGACGACTCTATAATCTTTACGGAAAAATTCACACAGGTTTGATCCAACAAAAGAAGTGATTCCCATAATGAGAACCGTTTTTCTTTTATCCATACTGCTGTTTAAATCAAACATGACTTTCTTCCTCTTAGATTTATTATAAACGAAAATAAGGAAAGTTGCTCCATTCGGAGCAACTTTCCTAAGAATTATCCATTGAGTAGTTTTAAAGCGGTGTTTGGAGCCTGATTTGCTTGCGATAGCACCGAAATACCTGCTGACAGAAGAATGTTATTCTTTGTCATGTCGGCAGTTTCAGAAGCTACATCAACATCTCTAATTCTTGAGTTGGCAGCTGATAAGTTCTCATCGCTGATCTCAAGGTTGTTTTGAGTTGACTGCAACCTGTTCTGAAGGGCACCAAAGTTTGCACGAGTCCCGTTGATTTGCACCAAGGCATCATCAAGTTTCTTAAGCACGCTTTGTGCGCCTTCTTTCGTCGACACCCCATCAATCTCCAAACCAAGTGATTTGAGGGTTGCGTCCGCTCCAGATCCATCGTAGTGAAGTCTATCGAGGACTGGATCATTTTTTGTTCCAACTTGGAATTCGAGTTTTCCGCCTGAACCATCGAGAAGTTTGATTCCGTTGAATTCTGTAGACTTTGCAATTCTGTCGATCTCTTCTTTGAGATTTTGGAATTCAATGTCTGAGAAACCTCTCTCTGTAGGTCCCACTGTATCAGAAGCGGCTTGGACTGAAAGTTCTCTAAGTCTGATAATGATGTTAGAAATCTCATTCATCCCACCTTCTGCCACTTGTAACAGTGAAACAGCGTCGCCAGCGTTACGCTTAGCTTGTCTCATTCCTCGTATCTGTGCTTTTAAGTTTTCACTAATTGCTAAACCTGCTGCATCGTCACCTGAGCGAGTAATACGCTCCCCTGAAGATAACTTTCTAAGGTTATCGTTAAGGTTTCTTGTATTGATCCCTAGAGATCTTTGTGCTGATAACGAAGGCACGTTCGTATTAATTCTTAATCCCATTGTTATTCTCCTGTCACGCAACCCCTCCTGGTAATACTCCGAACATCTTGTTCAGAAAATTTGTTATTATTTGTTTTTAAATTTTAAAGTACACACGTATCCATTAACTAAACTTAGCAACTACTCAAAAGTTTAATTCTCATCCTGGTAACTGGTTTGCATTCAACTCACACTTGCAGGCGTGGAAGATGCCTCAGAGGTTATTACCTCTGAGAAGCAGCCTGGATCAAGCTCAATGCATTGTTTGTACTTGAGTTCGCTTGCGCTAAAACTGATGTACCAGCAGTCATTAAGATGTTCTGTTTTGTTAATTCTGCAGTTTCTGCAGCGATGTCTGTGTCTCTTACACGAGAGTTTGCAGCGGCCAGGTTCTCAACACTTGTTTGAATGTTGTTTACTGTCGACTGAAGTCTGTTTTGAAGAGCACCGAAGTCTGCTCTGATCCCTGATACTGAAATGATCGCTTGATCGATTGACGTCAGAGAGTTTTGAGCTGAAATTTTGTCAGATACTGAAGCAAGGTTTAGACCTAGAGCTGCCACGTTAACGTCAGCCGATGAAGCATCAAACGTTAAACGGTCAGAGATAGGATCGTTTCTTGTTCCGATTTGAATATCAAACACTGCACCAGTTCCGTTAAGTAATGGCACGCGGTTAAATTCTGTAGAGTTTGCGATACGGTCAACTTCCGAAGTTAACTGCTCAAATTCCACGTTAAGGAACTTTCTTTCTGTTGCTCCGATAGTATCAGAAGCAGCTTGTACTCCTAGTTCTCTAAGTCTGATTAGGATGTTTGAAACTTCTCCTAATGCACCTTCCGCGATTTGAACTAGAGAGATACCGTCTTCAGCGTTTCTTTCCGCTTGTCCTAGACCTTTAATTTGCGCTTTTAAGTTTTCTGAGATTGCGAGACCGGCAGCATCGTCACCAGCTCTGTTGATTCTTTGTCCTGAAGAAAGTTTCTCCAAAGACTTGTTCATAGAAATTCTAGTTGAACCTAGATTCCTTTGTGCGTTTAACGACGCAACGTTCGTGTTAATTCGAAGTCCCATACATCCTCCTTGATTTCTGGTGTGAGAAACATCATGTCTCTCGGTGGGAAATATCCCACGGCTTCATGTTTAACTATTCGTCGCCATTCCAAAATAACTTTAGAAAAAAATGACTATTTTTTAGACATTTTTTCACGCATAAGTCATTGTTTTTAAATGAATTGTGATACTTGATTAAAAGCCTCACCCAAAAAAGTTGAAAGAAAATTGGTCATTTTTGAAGTTAATTGCCTTTAAAATAGACATATATGAATGATTCATCATTTTCCCTTACCACTTTGTCTGCTAACCCTGAATATTTTGAGAGTGTGATCGCTCTTATAGAGAAGGAGTTCCACTACTCGAGCGAACTTTCCTTCGCGCGCGACTTCGCTCTACTTATGGACCCACTTAATTTTGAAAATTGTTATCTCTATGTAGATACAACAACCAACCAAGTGGTTTCACATTTAGCAGTTTGCCCTCGAGTGATGACAAAAAATAATCACCAAATCAAAGTTGCTTTCATTGGTGGTATTGCGACAGTGAAAGAGTATAGAGGAAGAGATCTTTTTAAGGGCCTGATGAATCATGCTTTAAATGAACACTCTAAAGAGTGTGCACTCTTTATTTTATGGAGTGAGATCACCGGCCTCTATGAGAAATTTGGATTTCACTTAAGTGGTGGACTGATTGAAACAGGACACGCTGTCTTCACTAACAATGACCGCCCCGTCGGATTTCAAAAGACAACATTTAAAGACCTCTCTCCTAAAGATTTCGACTCCCTGAGAAGTGTTTATTCGCAATTTAATGAAAAATATTTTTTTACTGTCATGAGAGAAGAAAAAGAATGGTCCATCATTAAAGAGATGACCTCGATTGATCTTTATATCAGGAAAAATCCAGATGGAGTTTTAGAGCAATACTTCTGCGTTAACAAAGGAAGAGATCTTTCAAATATTATTCATGAAATTGGCTGCCTCCCTGATCAATACCTATCTCTTATGAAGACTCTTCAGCGCTTTAAAACATGGCTTCCAGAAAGTGAACTTTCTCTTTCAAGTAACAAGGATATCTTTTTTACTGCTTTCATGCGCCTTGGAAACTATCAGGCCTTAAAAGAGTTCCTGCAAAAAACCAGCGATGGAGCTCTCGAGCTGTATGATATGACTGGCGATCAGATCAAGTTTAAATTTGAACAAAAAGAATACCAGGCCACTCACCAGGATTTCCTGCAGTACCTATTTGGGCCTCGTCCATCTGTGGAATTTGAAAAATTCCTGCTGTCCCCATACATTACAGGGACAGACAGTATTTAGAATTCGTTTCTCTTCACCACGGCCGGCTTAAAAATCGAATTGATGTGCTTTAAAGAAATCTCGTAAGGGAAGTTCTGATTTTTGATATTATTCATTTCAATAATCGTCTCTTTGCTTAAACGCGACAGATCCGACTTCTCCATAAAATCATAATCAATGGCCCCAGCATCCTGCTTTACAAATAGAAAAGATTCATCAGCAATACGGTAAGGGAAAAATGTCTTGAAACCAGCGTAGTAGAATGTACTGGCCAGAACGCTGTTATTGAGAAGGTTTCTTTCATTAAAGATCGTCGTCACCATGACTCGACCGCGAATGTTATCTTTGATTTCGTTTTCTTTATCAAAAAAAGGAGCATCCAAAATAGCAAATCCATCTGGGTTCAAGGCCTTTCTGACATAAGTGTAAAACTCTACGCTATAAAGTCTCGCGAGGTCGTATGAGTTTGGATAAGGGAAGTCGATAAAAATGGCATCAAACTTCTCATTTGTGTTTCTTAAGAAGTAAAAACCATCATTGATATGAACTTTAACTTTAGGGTTCGAAACAGAATGCTGATTGAGTTCAGCAAAACGCCCTTTGGCCAAATCGAGCATCTTTTCATCCAGCTCAATAAAGTCGATGGATTCAATTTCATCGTATTTTAAAAGCTCGCGTAAAAGAAGACCATCTCCCCCACCTAAGAGCAGAACTTTTTTAGGCACTTTCTTATTTACTGCAATTGAGACGTGAGCAAAGGCCTGGTGATAAAGGAACTCCGTCGCTGTATTAAACTGAAAGTTTGTATCCAAGGTTAAAATCGTCGAGTCCTTAACCTCGCCGTTATAAACAAATGGATAACTAAAAATATCCAGGTATTGATAAAGGGATTTTGAGCGCTCTACTTCTGGTAAACGATCCAGTTTGTGATAGAGATTTTCAACTTCCTGCTTACTCTCACCTAAGATTTTAGGCATGTAATAGAAAATCTTTAAATAAGTCTGAGTGATCTTATGCTCACTACTGCTAATCAGAATCCCTAGGACTAAAATGGCACATGAAAAAGCATAATAAACTTTTTTGCTGACCTTTAGATACCTCACAATAAAGTAAATACAAACAGCAAGGTTTAACAGGGCCACGGCCACTGATGTCTTAATGACATCTAATTTAGGTAGGAGCAGGTAAGCGAAAAAAGTCGTCCCTACAAGAGTTCCAATATAGTTAATCCCAAAAATCTGATACTCGTTATCGTTTTCTTCACCTAGCTTGTCTTCTGCAATTCTCACCATTAACGGAATTTCAAAACCTGAAAGAAGGCCAATTAAAAATGTCAGGGCCTGAACCATGACAAAAAAGACAATTTTTAAAGCAAAAAGATTCTGTAGATAAATACTCGAATGGTAATTTCCGGTGTAAAAGAAAAGGTTGTCGATGTATTTGTACCCACCATGAAGCAGGTAAACATACACTACGCTGATCATCCCAAAGAATGAAAGAATAATTTCAATGTTAATAATGCTCTTATAAGTGTCGCGCAGACGATCTGAGTAATAGGCCCCAAGCCCCAAACCTCCGATATAAATACCGATTGTCATCGACTGCCACCAAATATAATTACCAGTTACGATGGCCAATGTGTTGGCCAAAAGCAATTCGTAGACGATACTACAAAAGGCTAGGATAACAGTAATGGCCAGGATTTCAATTTTTACAGCTTTTCTATTATTTACGGCATTCATGGCTGACCACCAAAGTAAAATTTCTGGATAATCATTTCATTGACAGTGTCTGAATTGAAAATCAAGAGTGCCCATCCAATGAGCATTACAGCAATAAAGAGTTTGTACTTATTATTGTCAATTTTAAGTTTAATCATCACAAATAACGCCACCAGGATATTCATCGCTGAAACGACATAACCGATGGTGAAAATATGTAACTGAGGAAGAATCATGATTGGGAAAAGAATCGCTCCAATGAGTGTTCCAAAATAATCGTAGGCTAAAACATAACTTCCCTTTCTCTTGTCAAATTTTTTGCCCATATCTATAAGAAGCGGAAGCTCCAGGCCTGATAAAAAACCAATCACCACAATCAAAACGTGGTTCAGGGTAAAAAGCGGCATTTGAATCCAGTTTGAAAAATAGGGAACTCCACTGCTTTTAGCGATGTTATTAAAAGCATAATCGAAAACCAGGGCCAGGATAGGCGCCGATCCACCAATAAAAGAAAGTATAAGCTCGTACTTAACAAACTCTTCCAGGACATCCCTTTTCACAAACTTTTTATAAAGAAGGGCACCAAATCCCATCGCCGCAATATAGAGACCAATCGTTGTATTGTAGCGAAGGGCCGTATTCCCCATTGTCGTAGAGAGAGCTTGAGCTAAAAGAAGTTCATAAAGAATACTGCAACAAGCAGTGATCACCGTCACAAGATAGATCAAGTTTAAATTGTTTGAAGTAACAGGTGTCCCGATTTTTCCGCGAGAAAGAAAACGCTGGTCAACCTTTTCAAAAGGCACAACCTTTGAGATTTCGTTTACAATCTTCTTTAGGTCCGTTTCCATATTGCAGACATAAATGTCCAGCGAGATAAAACGATTTTCCGGGTATGTGTGCAGTGAAAAATGCGACTCTGCCAGGATGAAAACAATCGTTTCTCCATGTGGAGTAAACTTATGTTCAATCTTGCTCACCACCGTGAGATTTTTTTCAATGACGTCTTTTATATGTTCGATATCCGCAGCTGTGAAATCGCGCTCACAGACGGCATCAAATAACAAATGCTGGGACCTCGTGTCCATACTGTTACCTATCTTCTTTTTTGCAGAATAATGTCACTTAGTGGCGACACTCTGACAAAATAACAAAGGGCCAATGTAATAAAAATGTAGATATAAACTTCAAATGTAGAAGCAGTTAAAACTCTCCCAAACAAGCTGCCAAACATGACACTCGTTGGTGCTATCACCTTCACAAAAAGAATGCGATGAAGAGCAAAGATCATTAAAGAATAAACTCCCATCCAGTTAAGGAGTGGGACGTTGAAAATAATTTTTTTCCTTTCCAGCCACAAGAAAGCTGAAATCACGATTGCCTGAACACCCAGGACATAAGCTGTCCCTGAAAAAGTGCGGGCCAGGTCGTGCTCTGTCCTGAAAAAATCATCGCGGTACATGACAAACTTATCGCCGATAAGAACATAAATTAAAACCAAGAGAAGCCCCATCCCGGCAAACAAAAAGTCTTTTTTATGTTTATACATCGGAAGATGGTAATGGACATAGCCCATGATAAAACCCAGGCATCCTGAAAGAATGAAGTACTCTAGGCGAGCATCGTATTCGTATCCTGGATGGATCGTACTTCTTATCATTGACTCGAAAAAATCTGAGATAAGCTCTACCGGGATAATGAAACGTAGGCACGAAAGCAGGGTCAAAACCAACACTCCCCTGATTCCCAGAAACTTATAAACTAATGACAGCGCTCCAAGGACCACCATCCACAGCATAATGGGATAAAATGAAATCGCCTGCCCGAAATTAGGGGCCACAATAAAGTTCTCAAAAACGAAATAAAGAAAGATAAGTCCGAAGACTTTAAATCTTGATCCTAAGCTTTCTCCAAAAGAGAGCTGGTCTTTTTTGGCCAGGTTAAAAGCCGCCATAGTGAGATAGACCTGGCTTACCCATGGAGTAAAAACCATGGCAAACCAGTAGTTCAATGTATCGCTGGAGATTTGTTTTCCGATCATGGGAAAATGCACGCTGTAGGTGCTGGTCAAGGCCATGGTGTCGCGAAAATAATCCACGTACCACATGTTAATGTAGTACGTGAAATGTTGTTGTAATGCCAGGAGAATGAAAAAGCCGCGTAAGAAATCTAAGTTAACAATTCTCGAGCTTAATTCATTATTATCGTTTGTCTTCAATGACATCCTTGTCTTTCTTTCTAATCAATACTTTATCGTAGTTTCTGATATAAGCATTGGTTACTTGTTCAAATAAACTCTGCCCATCTTTGGACTGATATTTATCTTTGTTTTTATTTCTTGCATCGATTGCGTCCGCTAGTCTATCTTGGTCTGCACTCGCAGCTGCACTTGATCCCGATCCTGAGCCCGATCCAGAGTCTGCAGTGTTATTGCTAGAACTGCTAGATGAGCTTGAACCTGAACCTCCACCAAATAAAGCACCTGTTCCAGATGTCCCATAAGCTGAGTTCGATCCACTTCCGTAACTATTCTTCGCATCTTTTTTCGCAGCATTTGCATCTGAATTAGATCCAGAAGAGTTGCCGCTAGCAAATAATGAGCTTCCACTTCCAAATGCAGAACTTCCAGTTGCAAAACTCTTACTGAACTTCTTAGAAGCCGAGGCCATTTTTGCAGTACGCTCTTTATCTCCGTTAGAGGCCATCGCTTTATTGTAAGTATCAAGTGCCTTTAACTGCTCTTTTCTAGATGCTCTTAAATTACCAACCGCCTTCAAGAAGTTTGACTGGTCAGTTGAGAAATTCGCTGCACCGTTTGCTCCTGCGATTTTTGACTGATCTGCAACCGTTGTTGAACTTAAGTTCGACAATTGACCATCAAGGGCCGAGTTATCAATCAGGGCATTCATCGTCAGAAGGTTATCCAGGGCCTTTTGCGTTTTATCAATCTCTTTTGCCAGAAGTGCTTTTTTAACTGCATCTAACTGATTCGTTGGTTTATCCGCATAAAGCTTTAAGTTATTCAAGTAATCTTTCAGGTACTGAGCATTCAGTTTATTTAAATTGATTGTCTCTTTTGCAAGCCCTGTTGTCAGGGTCCCAGAGATATCAACTGCCATGTAACGAAGGTAATCGAGAAGACCAATCGTTGGATAACTGATTTCTTCTGGGTTCGATTTCTTCGGCCATAGGAAGTGATACTCGTATGCATAGTTAGCAAACGCTTCTAAGTTAGCTGTTTCAGTTTCTTTTAGGAACCCTTCACTGATAGCAAAAGCTTTTGCAGCATCTTTAATCAGCTTCACTTTATCGCGGTTCATGAAATAAGTTTTTTCTAAATCTTGTCCTAATCTTGGAAGGTAGCTTCCAAGAATGTTAGCGTCGATGAAAACTTCTGACAGGTAAAGTTCAGACACGAAGTTACCGCCACCTTTTTTACCGCCACCACCAGTTGCACCTGGGTTTTTCATGATCATGGCATTTTTAGCGGCCTGGAATCCTTCTTCAATTTTCTCAGCATAAACCGGTTGATTTGAAAGGATGGCATTTCTAGAAACACCTGCTGGAATCCATGGGTCAACGATGTAACGAGATTCTTTATCTTCACTAATAACTGTGAAAGCTTTTAAACACGCACTCGCTGAAGCGTGGATCTTACAAATGTCGTTGTATGGTTGAACCAGAGTTCTCGTATACTCCATACATGTTTCTTTCTTTCCACAAGAATAACTTCTTGGAGGAATATCATAGTCGTTGATCTGTGGACCTACCTGGATCCATGCTCCTTTAAGAGACGCAATCATCCACAATCCTCCGGCACCCGTTGCGGCCGAAGCAGTGATAATACCAGCAGTCATCCATGTCGAAAGAATTGAAGTTGTCGCAAAACCACCCAGGATAGCAATAACCCCGGCAGCTAGTAAGGCACCAATTAAGGCCCCTAGTCCGGCCACACTTCCGCTTGGATTTTTGATATTGAATTTAAAGAGTTCATACTTTCTAGTTTTTGTATCTCTCCACTTAGCTTCAGAGCTCGCCCAATTAGAAACTTTGCTAAGTGCTGTATAAGCTTCATTATTATCAATTGTTAATGAAGCATAAAAAGACGATAGGTTGGATGTCCATACTGTTAAAAGGCGTTTTGCTTTGATACCTGAAGCATCACCATCAAGCTCATCGAAGTTTGTTGATGGGTCAGTGTACTTAGCATACTCTTCGCAGTTTTCTTTAAAGAATGTCTTTTTCGATTCATCAGTTTGTTTGTTATATCCTTGAACGTCGATACACATACAAGTTAATTTCTTATTGATGTTTTCGATTTTCTTATTTGTATCTGCGCGGACTAACTTGTGAGCTGCTGCTACTTTTTTCAAACGTCCATAGATAGAAGTCTCTGCATTTCCATTTGTCGTCCAGTAGTCAGCATCTGCCTCCCCTGACATCACGAAGTCAAAGGCAAGCATCGCGATCTCACGGTCCATCGTTCCGTTTTCTTTTAGACCATTATAAAAGTCGTCTCTGAAGCGGATGTCACAAGTAACGAAATTAGACTTCTTATCAAAGCTGTCTCTTATACACATCTGACGCTGCCGACGAAGGCTTCTGTGTA
>CAXHHE010000051.1:0-13342 GCA_964016365.1 uncultured Bacteriovorax sp.
ATAACTGAGCGTCTCGTGGGCTCGGAGATGTGTATAAGAGACAGGCCAAAGCCAAAGCTTTTTGGCTTCACTTTTATTATAGGGCAAAATTGTTTTCGTTTATACTCTGATTTTGATAAAAGTGAATAAACTTTTACGACTTCGTCTTTGTCGTGACCGCGCTTGATCAGGTCCGCCGGGCTAAAACGCGAAGATAACAGGGCTTCCAGGATCGGGTCCAGCCTGTCATAGGGTGGAAGGCTTTGGCTGTCTTCCTGATTTTCACGAAGCTCAGCACTTGGGGGACGAGTGATGATGTCTTCAGGAATCAGCTTGCCGTAGTTGGCATTGATAAAGTGGGCGAGTTCAAAAACTTCTGACTTAAACAGATCTCCCAGAACTGAAAGGGCCCCGACAGAGTCCCCATAAATAGTCGAGTAACCGACAGAGAGCTCCGACTTGTTGGAAGTGTTAAGCACGACTGAGTTTAAATCATTTGAGCGCATATAAATCAAAGCGCCTCTTAAGCGGCTTTGGATATTTTCATCGGCAAGACCTTTAAGTTCCGCTCCAAAATTGTCGCGGTAAGCGGTTTTAATGGTCGAGTGAATGAACTTAATCGGCATGGTTGTAAGTTTCACGCCCAGGTTGCGGCAGAGATCATATGAAAGATCAAAACTCACAGAACTCGAATAAAAGCCTGGCATAAAAACAGCTTCAAGTTCAATCGGCATCGTTTTTTGCAGCAGTTTAATAATAGTTAAAACCAGGGCCGAGTCCATTCCACCAGAAAGAGCGATGGTGAATTTCTTCATGCCATTTTTTGTGATGTAGTCGCCGATTCCCAGTAAAAGAGCATCGAGAACTTCCTGGCAGCCTTTAGGGCCCATGGGTGTCAGAGACAAAGTGTCGCTTGATAAACGAGTGGAGAAGATTGTGCTCCAACTGTTAGTCGATGAGTGATAAGACCTGACGTTTCCTTTTTCCGGTCCTTTATAAATCGGCATTTCACACGAAAGAATCTGGGATTTAAAACCATGGGCCATTTTAACGACACTGTTGCCATCGACAACAAAACTATGGCCATCGAAGATGATCTCATCTTCAGCACCCACGCGGTTGACGTAGACAAAAGGCGCCTTTAAAAATTGTGAAATTTCCAGGGCGCGGTTGATTCTCGTTTCAATTTTACCCAGATGGTAAGGGCTCGCACTAATATTGATAACCATGTCGCACTTTTTATTTTGTTCTGATAAAAGCTCAACCGGATCGACATCGTGCAGGTGGGAAAACCACATATCTTCACAGATCAGAAGTCCAAAGTTTTTGCCCTGGAACTCAAAAATCACCGACTGGTTGCCCGGTGTGAAATATTTCTTTTCTTCGTACAGGTCGTAGTTAGGAAGAAGTTGTTTAGTATAGAGAGGGCGAAGTTTCTTTCCCGGCTCCAGGATGTACATGACGTTTTCAATCTGGGCAGGCCAGCCAAGTCCGTCAAATTCATAGCGAAGACCACCAAACAGGAGGGCCAGAGGGGACTTACTTTTTAATTGGCGCTCTGACCAAATAGAGAGATCCTCGAGGAAAGCGAGGTAATCATCAATAAAAGTCTTTTTGAGAGGGAGATCCTGAAGAGGATATCCGGTTAAAAAGAGCTCCGGAAAGATGTGCAAACCACTATGACTTCCGTCTTGGAAAGTGGATGTAAGGTACTTAAAAATGCCTTCGAAGTCAGCAATTTCATGGTGGGTTTGGTGAAGATTTAATTGCATGAACGCATCCATTGATCTAAATTTACACTCTAGATAATAATACGAATTCATGGCTTCGTAAAACGGCAATTTTAAAGCGTTTCTCCATGAGTTGAAGGATACCCATGATCGGTGTTGTCTTTGTCATTTTAGCTGGCGTTCTTTGGGCGATTGATACGTTGATTCGCTACCCAATGCTCTTTGCCGGTGTTTCTGCTGAAAGAATTGTGTTCACCGAACAACTTATTCTTTCTATTGTTTTCATTCCCTTACTTTTAAAAGACGCTAAAAAAATCGGAGCGCTTAAACTTTCGACGATTGCTTACTTTGGCGTCATCGGGGTTTGCGGCCAGGCCATCGGAACACTGACTTTTACCAAGGCCTTTATGCTGATTAACCCTTCGCTGGTTATTTTGCTGCAAAAGCTTCAGCCAATCGTCGCCATCTCACTTGCCCGGGTTTTCCTGGGTGAAAAAATCAAACGCGAGTTTTTATTCTGGGCCGTCATTGCATTGGTCGGGGGATTTTTGATTTCTTCTCCGGATATCATGCCGGGTTTAATGGGTCTTGATTTCTCAATGGCGCTTTTAAGCAAAAAGGCCATCTGGGGTTACACTCTGACCATGATTGCAGTGGTGAGCTGGGGAGCTTCAACAGTTTTTGGAAAAAAACTTTCTGCTCAGGGATTCGATGAAATCCAGATTATGGGCGGGCGTTTTGTTCTGGGTCTCGTGTTTATGACCTTTTACTTATACTACCAATTTGGTGGACTAAGTTTAGATTGGAACCTTGCTACTTATGGTAAAATTCTGATTATGGTTTTACTTTCTGGTTTTGCCGGAATGTATTTTTATTACAAAGGGCTTAAGACTTTATCGGCAAGAGCAGCTGCGCTGGCCGAAATGTTCTTCCCATTTAGTGCCGTGGTGATTAACTGGATTTTCTTAGGAGCTAAGCTTCAGCCAGTTCAGATAGTAGGGGCTAGTCTCCTCGTTATCGCATCGTCGGTCATTCAGTTAAAGAAGTATT
Organism: uncultured Bacteriovorax sp.; assembly: GCA_964016365.1. Classification (GTDB taxonomy): domain Bacteria; phylum Bdellovibrionota; class Bacteriovoracia; order Bacteriovoracales; family Bacteriovoracaceae; genus Bacteriovorax. The sequence goes on from CAXHHE010000051.1 coordinate 2,760, forward strand.
AGGAGAATGAATATTATGAAAAAAGTGGTACTGCCAACATCAATGGAAGGAAAGACAGTTCTAGTTGCTGGAGCTGCAGGATTTGTTCCTTCAACTCTTTGCGAACATTACTTAAATCTGGGGGCCAAAGTTATTGGTCTTGATAACTTCATTACTGGATCGGAATCAAATATTGAGCTTCTTTCAAAAAGCAAAAACTTTGAATTCCATAAACACAACATTTACGAATCTCTTCCGGATTTTAAATCACAGAAGATCGATTATATTCTTTCAATGGCCTCTCCAGCTTCACCAATTGACTTTGGTTTAATCCCGCTGGAAATCATGCGTGTAAACTCAGAAGGAACTCTGAAACTTCTGGAGCTGGCAAAAGAAAAGAATGCACGCTTCTTAGAAGCTTCGACATCTGAAGTTTATGGTGACCCGGAAATTCATCCACAGACAGAGGACTACGTAGGACACGTTAACCCGATTGGGCCTCGTTCTTGTTATGATGAATCAAAACGTTTTGCCGAAGCTTTAACGATGAGCTTTCATACGAAATACAAAGTGGACACGAGAATCGTGCGTATCTTTAACACATATGGACCGCGTATGCGTCCAAACGATGGACGTGTTATCCCGAATTTTATCACGCAAGCGATGAGAGGGGAGGATTTAACTGTTTATGGTGATGGAACACAAACTCGTTCTTACTGTTACTCTACTGACCTAGTTCAGGCGATCCACAATGTTTTACTGAGCGATGACGTCACTCCGTTTAACTGCGGTAACCCTGATGAGTACACAGTTAAGGAAACGGCAGAGCTAGTCATTAAAATTTTAGGAAGCAAATCAAAGATCAAGTATCTTCCACTTCCAAAAGATGACCCAAAAAGAAGAAGACCAAATATCGGCAAACTTCAAAGCATTTCTGATTACAAACCAGTGGTGAAATTTGAAGACGGTATCAGAGCGACAGCGGAGTATTTTAAAACTTTACTATGAAAGTAGCGATTACCTGTGATTATTTATTAGGCAGAAGCCATTATGTGGAGATCATCGAGAGCCTTTGTGAGGTTTTTCCAGAAGCTCCTATTTATTGTTTTGCTCACAAAAGAGGAGCGATCTTAGGTCATATTGAACAAAGACCTATCAAGTCGACCTACTTAAGCAATATTGTTTCGACAGAGGAAGAGTTTTACCAGCACTCGAATAAGATTCCTTCGCTGGCAAAAAATCTTTTTGTTTCGTGCGAATACGATCTGATCATCAATATTTCAAAAGGTTTCTCTCAAGGTCTGGCAAAGTGTGAGACGACAAAACTCATCACTTATCTTTACGACTTGGATCTGGATTCGAAGATTAAAAAAAGCTTTATGCAAAAAATCTTGTCTCCAATGGTTTTTTCATGGATCAAAAAATCACTGGGACAAGCTGATAAAGTTCTCTCTTCAAGAGAGGATTTATTAAAAACACTTCACGGTCTAAAAAATACAGAAGTGATCCCACCGCCATTTAGAGTGTCGGATTATGCTCTTTTTCCAAAAGACATGTTTAAGCACCACTTCTTTTTGATTGAGGCCAGAGGTCTCAATGTAAATGAAGCAACGAACCTGATTGAATGGATGAAAGAGTGGAATTATTCATTTCAATTCATCGGGCCGGATGCTCACTTAAGTTCAATTAAATCTCATTTTCCTGAAAACACTTTCTTTGGTGACCGTTGCAGCGGAGAGCATGCTCCTGTTCTAGCTTCATCTAAAGCTCTAGTGACTTTCAATACGGAAGACTTTCCGGCGCTGGCCCTTGGGACTCTGGCCACGGGAAGACCGGTTATTCTGGCCAAGCCTCTCTCAAAATGGCTTTCTGGTTTAGGAGTGGATTACGTTTCCCATTTCGATAAAGCTGAAATTAAAAAGGCCTTAGACAATGTAATAAGCGACAGCGTGCTTGAGGCGCAGAAATTGCGTGCCCACGTAATGGAGTACCATGACATTAAGTTCAAGGCGCAAATGAAGCGAACGTTAGATAAAGCGTTTCATGAGATTCACCCTCATGACCACACTCACTCTAGCGACTGCTCTCAATGCAAGTAAAGAGCTTATCTAGGTTTGATCCCGTAGAATTTTGAAATGGCCCAAAGTGATTGTAGGCCTTTCCCGCTTGAAAGTGAGGAGAGACGCATCTTTGTTCAAAACCTTTAAGTTTTCCATTCACCACATTTGATGGGTGAGTGGCACTCGATTTTGTTGTGTTAACTTGAATGGCAAAAGTCTGAACCAGTTTATGAACTCCACAGAAAGCGTTAAAGCTTTGGTATGAACTTCCCAGTGCTTTAATTAAATCCGCCTGAGTGGCCTTTTGGTTAATCTGACAGCTTGTTTTGTTTTGGTTTAAAGAGTTCCATGCGCGGATACAAGGCTGAATATTTCCAGCACTGTTTGGCGTGAATTGAAACATCCCGATATTTAGTCTTGAAGCTGCATCTTGAGCAGGGTCTTCGTAAAACTTAACTCCCGCAGGTTTTCTGTATCCAGATGGGCCTACTTTGGTCGCCACGTTTTTTGATGTTGTCGTGTCAGCCGTGCTCAGTGATTCAGCGTAGGCCAGGCAAGAAAAGAGTCTTGTCCACGTGCTAAGAAGTTCTTTTTTAGCAGACTGATCACCACTTAGAACTTCCTGGCGAAGAGTGTTTACTGTATTGGCAAAGCGGTTAAGTTTATCAATCGTCGCTTGCCCCGGGACTTTATTAATAGTTGCTGAAAGAGTTGATGAAGTTACATTACAAAGTGGATGCCTGATGAGCGAAGTCGGAAAGTAAGCACTGTCATCAGAGCTTGTTCCATAATAGCTTCCGATGTAGCCAACTTTAGCTGGAACATCATTGATCATCTCTTGCACGTAATAGCTGATCTGATCAGCAAAATACTCGTGTGGAGCTTCGTCTGTAAAACATTGGTCAACTTGATCGTTATTGATAACTTGTCGTGGAGAACCTACGAGTTCATTGTCATTTTGCGAATCATCGACTTGAGCACCGACTTCAGCACCAGCATTTAAGTAAGCGTCTTCTGCGAGTTCAGGCCCAAAATCCAGTGTGGGTTTAGTTGACGGTGCTGGAGTTGGAGTCACCGGTGCCGGAGTAGGCGCTGGTGCTGGCGATGGTTTTTTTGAACCCATGGCCTGGGCGTGAGTTGAAACAAGTGAGCACAGAAGTGTGGCTAAGATGATTTTTGTTTTCATAGGAGCTTTTTCGGCTCGCTATGAAAAAATCTTAGGGTATCCGTCTAATGGTTAGAAGGAGGTGTTACAATTTCTTTAAGAAATCGATAGTTCTTTTCTCTTTTGGGTTTCCAAAAACATCTTGTGGAGTGCCTTGCTCAACTATTACTCCCTTATCCATGAAAATCACTCGGTCGGCCACTTCGCGGGCAAATCCCATTTCGTGAGTGACCACTACCATCGTCATACCTGTGTGGGCGAGATCTTTCATAACTTTGAGAACTTCACCAACAAGTTCAGGGTCGAGGGCACTAGTAGCTTCATCAAAAAGCATCACATCTGGTTTCATGGCAAGCGCTCTGGCGATGGCCACGCGTTGCTGTTGTCCACCAGAGAGATCTCTTGGGTAGGCGTGAGCTTTCTCTTTTAGACCTACGCTTTGAAGCAGGTCAAGGGCGCGTGTTTGGGCCTCATCTTTTGAAACTTTAAGCACGTTCATTGGGGCAAGAGTGATATTTTCCAGCACTGTTAAATGTGGGAAGAGATTAAAACTCTGAAACACCATTCCGATTTTCGTGCGGTAAATATCCAGCACGTGTTCTTTGGTGTTGTGTTCAATGATCTGACCTTTGAAATTAATTTCACCGCTGGTTGGCAGTTCAAGGTAATTCAAACAGCGAAGAAAAGTAGATTTTCCCGAACCAGATGGCCCGATAATAACCACCACCTCACCTTTAGTGATGTCAGTTGAAATATCTTTTAGGACTTCGTTGTGTCCGAATACTTTTTTAATATTGGAGATTTTTAAAATCACTTCATTGGATTTCATTACACACCTCCTTTTTGCAGCAGGCGGTTTTCCACTCGGGAAGCAATAAAACTTAGAACCATAACGATGATTAAATACCCTAGAGCTGCCCAGACATACACTTCCCATACGCGGAGGTATTTAGCTCCCACACGTTGGGTGACATAGAGGAGTTCTCCAAGAGAGATAACTGAAACCAGTGATGTCTCCTTTGTCAGAGCAGAAAGTTCATTCACGACCGGTGGAATAATTCTTCTATAGGTCTGTGGGATAATAATTTTATACATGGTCTGATGGCGCGAAAGCCCCAGAGCTCTGGCCGCTTCACTCTGACCTTTAGGAATAGAGAGAATTCCGGCGCGAAAAATTTCTGCTAAATAGGCAGCACTATTAAGTGAAAGGGCCAGGATACCTGCGGGAAAAGAATCGATAACCATATCAATTCCGTAATTAGAAAAAATAGTCGGAAGAGCAAAGTAGATAAAAAGAATCTGCAGCAGAAGTGGAGTCCCTCTAAAGAGAGTTACGTAGGCCACAGAAAACCAATTTAAAACTTTAAAGGAAGAAATTCTCATCAGTGCGAGAATCATCCCCAGCATAAGCCCAAAAATCCCACTGATAAAAGTGAGTTTGAGAGTGATGACCATTCCTTCCGCTAGACGCGGAAGGACGATTGTTTTAGAAAATGCCCAAAAACCTAATTCAAATTCCATCTAGTGCTTATAATGTGGGTTCAGTTTTTAGCCACTGCTTATAAATGCGAGAGTAGGTGCCGTTTGCTTTGATTGTCTTCACCGCTTCTTCCAGTGCTTTTAAAAGTTTTGGATCAGCTTTTCTTACGGCGATTCCGATTGGCTCTGGCTTAAGAGCATTACCTGAAACCTTAAACGTTTTAGCATCAAGACCAGTGTAGTATCTTCCAACAGCTTCATCCGTCACGATAACATCAGCTTGATTTGCTTTAAGGGCACTGAAGGTTTCAGTGGCACCTGGGAATGTTTTAATTGCTTTGATTTTTACACCTTTCTTTTGAATCGCTTCAACAGCAGTGAAAGAAGTCGTGTCTACTTGAACCGCAACTGTTTTTCCGGCCAGTTCAGTATCTTTAGTAACTGCAGCTCCGGTTTGTTTAACAACAAAAACTTGTCCCATTGAAATATAAGGAACAAAGTTTACCGCTGCAGATCTCTCGGGAGTGATGTTCATTGATGACATAATAATGTCGTAACGGTTTGACTGAAGTCCTGCAAGGATTCCATCCCATGGCATAACGATAAATTCTGCTTCAACTTTTAAGATTTTTGCCAGTTCGCGCGCCAGGTCTACGTCCAGACCGATGATCTTGCCATCTGTCGCTTCAAACTCCATTGGTGGATAAGTTGTGTCCACGGCCACTTTAAGTTTTTTTGCCTTAACCACTGCATCTAAATCAGCGAAGGCAGAAATTGAGAAAAGAGATGTAAGAAGAGTAGCTAAAACCAAAAGACGTTTCATAAAGGTCTCCGTAAATAATAAACGATTATTTATGGTAACGGGAACGTTTACGAATTGAAAAGGTTTTATTGAATAACGGTTTCGCCTTCTTCATTTAAGTTGCGAGGAGGTCTGAAGAAGAAAACAGGAACTGTAACCCAGAAGCGGTTTCCGAATTCATCGATCATCTGGTATTTCCCACGCATATTCCCATAAGGAGAGTGAAGTGGGCAGAAGCTTGTGTATTCGAAAGACTCACCAGATTTAAGCATTGGTTGCTCACCAACAACACCTGATCCTTGAACGTCATACGTTTTTCCGTTTCCGTCCTTGATTTTCCAGTGGCGGTGGATAACGCGACAAGCGACTTCACCGTTGTTAGTGATTTTGATTTTATAAGCGTAAAAGTACTGATTGTTCTCTGGAGATGAGCGCTCAGGAACGTAATGAGGGTAGACTTCGATTAAAATATCTTGAGTTGTCTCAAAATAATATTCATTTGGTTCAATTGGATTAATCTGTTCCATGGGGCCTCAAAATGTGTTTTAGACGCTTCTCATACCAAAGGCGTTACACTTTTTAAAGCTTTGCACCAAACTTTTTAGTTTGGAGCCTGAAACAAGAGTTTGACTATAAGTACTTAAAATAATTAGGATTTCCTGCCGATAAGCTTTGAAATTGAGTTCTTATGCATGATAAAATGCGAAGAACTGATAAATATTTTGGAGATATATATGGAAGACAAAAACCTAAATCGTCGTTCGTTTTTTGGAATGGTGCTTGCTGCTGCTACTATCGTTCCTTTCGCCTTTAAGAGTGTTAAAGCTCAAGCTGCTGGATGCCCGACAACTCCTCCTGCTGGAAAGCAAGTGGCAAAAGTTGGAGAGGGAATGGCAAAGAGTTTAGAGTACGTTGAAGATGGAAAAACTTCGACAAACGCAAAACACAAGCCAGGACAAAATTGTGGAAACTGTAAGTACTACAATGAGAAAAAAGCAGAAGGCGGATTCGCTCCATGTACAATGATGGGGATGAAGTACGTAACAAACTGCGGATGGTGTAAATCTTATCTTGCGAAATAATTTTTAAATAAATGAATCATAAGAAAAGGAGTAACGAGAGTTACTCCTTTTTTTTGTCTAAATAGTTAGTCTGATAAACGACGCGGCCCATTTTCTGAATCTGTAGATCAATCATCTTTTGAAATGAAGCCAGCGCCGAAGAAGTGTCCAATTTTGGTTCTAATACCTTTAGGGCCTCAACACTCGCTTCTAATGTAGAAAGAGCATTTTCCGCCGGGGACTTTCTGATTCTGTAGTCCGATTTTTCTTCCGGAGCTAACTTAATGGCCGGAAGCTTTTGCAAATTTGGTGAAGAAAGATAAATCTTTTTGGCCTTTCTCCACGTCCCATCAATCAGTAAAAGGTGAGTGATGGCTTCATTTGCCGCAGGAGTGGTTTCCAGGACTTTTGCATCCTGAGATGGGTAGAGAAGAGCACATTTATTTTTTGGGTCACAAAGAAGTGTGTTGAGCTTTAAATCGTTGGTGAAATCTTCTCCCACCATGACTGTCATTTCTTTAAAACTTTTCTTCATGATGCGAACAGTGTTGAGAGGGTGTTTTGTTTCACTCGGGTGCTGAAGCACGATTAAGTGGACATTGTTAGGAATAGATTTCAAAGTGTCGCATAAGCAGCGGGACTTCAGGAAGTCGCATTGCTGACAGAAAGCACGGCTTTCGCTCGTGAAAGAGTAATCTAAATTGTATTGTTCCATCATTTTTTACCTGCGCTTTAATTTCGTTTGAATGCAGCTTAGGAGTTTTTTATCCGGAGTCTTATGAACTTTCTGACAGTCTTCCAGCGACTGGTTTACAAAGCTCATGCATTTTTCTTCACTGTCTCCAAAACGCGCGTCCTTTCTGTGTTTCATACAGTAGAAGGCCAGGTTCTGGTTGATCTCAATCAGGCGCTCATCCATCGGAGCACTCTTTTTTGTTTTAGGTTGAGACTTCGGGATGATCGTCGTAATCGACTTTTCCTTTTGCGGTTCTTGATAATTGATTTTTTCGTCAATGACGATTTCTTCTCTTGAAGGTTTTTCTTCGCGTCTGGCCGGCTTTACCACGATCTCGGCCGGTCTCACATCTTCGCGGTAAACTGGACGAGTTGCCGGACGTGTCTGATGAGGAGACGTCACCTGAGGTGGCGGAGTGCTTTTGGCAGGCCTTTTCATGTAATAAGAATCACCGCGCTCAATTTGTAAAAAAGCGCGGTTGGTTTCATCAGAATAAGTTTTAGGTTCAGTTTTTTCTTCGGTCGAGCTACAGGCGACGACAAGGAGAAGAAAGAGGTAAGGGAAATATTTCATAATTTACTACAAGCGATTTACAAGTTCCGGGTAATCGACGAATGGGTTTCTGTTTCCTTGAAGCTGCATGATTTTTTCATTGCGCTCCATCTCAGCTTCATCAACCGGATCTTCTGCATTCCATTTTTTTAAGTATTTTGCCTGAGTGGCATCAATATTCATTTTATACCTTGTGGAGAAATAATAAAGAGCTCTCGCTACATTTCCACGGTGCTCAATAGGTGGCTCAAACGATCTGATACTTGTTCCAATCGCATTTCCGATCATTGAATCCTGGCAATTGCTATGCGTGACTTTCCCGTCGACTTCAGCAAAAGGATTGTTGCTTCTTGTAGAGTTGGCCTTCATGTCTACTGGAAACAGGTGGTGAAGGTCGGTTTTTTGAAGCTCGGAAGGAAATTGTTTAGAGAATTTACTTTGAGGCCAAGTGTGTTCACAGTTAATCACATTTGGATTTGGGATCTTTCCAGGGCCTACACCTTGAGTCTGGTCGACTTCGATATTGCAGTAGACTTCTTTAACCGAGTATTTTTTATTCCCATGAGAGACTAAAAAAAGATCGCCAAACATCATTTGCCTGGCCTCTTGGTATGTCATGTCTCTTCTTTGTTCACTGCAATCACTTTCATCAGGGCAAGAGTCACTTAAAGTGTCACTTCCGCCTTCATTCTTGATGTGAATTTTTTCAGACAGATTAAAAATTTCATTGCGCAGATCAGTTTGAGAAGTTTTCTGATTAGTAAACTTCGCAACAGTTGACTCGGGATAATAGCTTACAGTTGCAGTAGCATTAATGGCCCAAAGAACAAGCGGGAGCGCTAGCATCGTCTTCATAATTCTACATCCTTTTAAAAGTATTTAGACAGATTCGCTTTTGTATTTAATGTATTTTTATTGTCGTAATACTAGAGTACTTTGACAATCTTTTTTCATTGGAGGAAATGACTCCAGTATAGATGGCAGAGCTATTATGTCAGAGAATTGTTTGAATATTTTTAGGATTAGATTAAAATAATGAAATAGTCTAAATGAATAGAGGTTTTTATGAAATATAGAAGTGAAATCACTGGTGTCGGCTCTTACGTTCCGCCAAAAGTTTACACAAACTTTGATTTGGAAAAAATGATGGACACATCAGACGAATGGATTCAGCAAAGAACGGGGATTGTAGAGCGCCGTTGGGTTGATGCGGATGTTTCTACATCTGATCTTGCAGTTCACGCGAGCCTTGAGGCCATTAAGAATGCAGGCCTTGATAAAAAAGACATCGATATGATTATCTTCGCGACTCTTAGCCCGGACCACGACTTCCCTGGGACTGGATGTTTTTTACAAGCAAAACTAGACCTGCCAGAGATTGCAGTGCTGGATATTCGCCAACAATGCACGGGGTTTATTTACGGTTTAAGTATCGCAGATAAATTTATCCTGAGTGGTTCACACAAAAATATTTTAGTTGTTGGGGCAGAAGTTCACTCCAAGGGACTTGATAAAACTCCTAATGGAAGAAATGTTGCGGTTTTATTCGGTGACGGGGCAGGAGCAGTTGTTGTTTCAAGAAAAGACTTAACTAACGACAAGACAGACTCGCGCATTATGACCACCAATTTATATGCTGATGGAGCTTACGCTAAAGAACTTTGGATTCCAGCTCCAGGAAATGCTCTTGGAAAAGACAGGATCAATCACCAGATGCTGGAAGAAGGTCAACACTTCCCGCAAATGAACGGTAAAACAGTTTTCGTTCATGCGACCAAGAGAATGGCAGAGTGTTTAATGCACTCTTGTAAAGAAGCGGGTGTTTCGTTAAATGATGTAGACGTCTTCCTTTTCCATCAGGCCAACCTGAGAATCAATTCAAAAGTAGCAGAGATGCTCAATATCCCGGAGTCGAAAGTTTTTAATACGATTCAAAGCTACGGGAATACAACTGCAGCGACTATCCCATTGGGGATGAACGATGCGATTAAGGCAGGTGTCCTGAAAAAAGGAATGCTTGTGGCCAGCGCCGCTTTTGGTTCAGGGTTTACCTGGGCAAGTGCAGTGTGGAGATATTAAGAAAAATTGACGAGAACCAGGCACTGATGCTTTCAAGAAGGCCTGGTTTCTCACTCGCAATAGCTCGTCCATTTACGATCACCGGGTGATCAGCAATTTCCGGCACATCAAGTTTAATACCGTTAGCATCAGCAGGGGAGATAATATTTCTCTCAATGGCCTCATCGCGAAGTTCTTCTCTGAATTTTGGGTGAGCGACGTTGATGAGTTCGATGGCGCGCTCGCTAGTGGTTTTTCCTCTAAGTGTGGCGACACCGTATTCAGTAACAACGAACTGAACGCTTTCGCCAGGAGTTGTCACGTGACCATCATATAAATCTAAAACGATTGAAGACATTTCACCTTTTTTGGCCGTTGATCTAATGGCGATAATTGATTTCCCACCGATACTGCGGGCAGCACCAGACATAAATTCCACTTGTCCACCTGGACTTGAAAGGCGACCTTCAGGTCCCATCTCTGCGTTTACATCCCCGGTTAAACGAACTTGTAGGGCAGTGTTCACCGCATGGAATTTCTCTTTGTTTTGCACATTGGCCGGAGAGTTTACCACTTCAGTGGAAACAAACTTCACCGCTTTATTTTTGTGCAGCCATTTGTAGAGATCATCTGAACCGCTGTCTCTTATACACATCTGACGCTGCCGACGAAGGCTTCTGGGTATATCTCG
>CAXHHE010000052.1:0-13250 GCA_964016365.1 uncultured Bacteriovorax sp.
ATAACTGAGCGTCTCGTGGGCTCGGAGATGTGTATAAGAGACAGTCTTTATATGCGGCCGACTTTAAACTGCAAAACATTCGCGTAGGTGGTGTTGGTTGTCCAAGTGAACTAACTACCATTGTCCTGGCACCAGATGCGAGCAGCGCCAGTTTAATTTTTTCTCAGTTTGAATCTCGCGTTCCGGTTTTAAATGCCGGTCCAAAAGTCTCGCGCAATATCTCGATGCTTAACTGTAATATTTTTTTAGATGTTAAAGTTCCGGCAGGAGTAAAACTTGATTCCTTAGAAGTCGCTTACGATATGCGCGGTTTTGCGACTTTAGATAGAGGCGTTCAAGGAAGCTTTAAAAGTTTCTTAGTGAGTAAATCAGGTCTGGGGACAGAATCAGTAGGAAGTAGAAACCCGGAAACGCTGGCCGAAAGATTATGGTTTAACACTTTCTCTAACCAGGAAGAAGATTTTACAGTGTCGGCCCTAAAGACCATTGCCATTCCTTCACAGTGTGCCCGCGGATCAGCGACAGATGTGGTTTCAATCAGACTGCAACACACTTTAAGTAGCCAAATCCTTGCTGGATTTGAATCCCAATCGCAGGGAAGCATCACAATGGATACCTCTGATATTAAAGGGGGCCTGAGGCTCAGAGCACTCACTTCATCATGTGGTTCAAATTCGCAACCACAAACTCAACCGGGGAGAAACTGTCGTTTAGTCAGAGTTGACGGGCGCACACAACAAGTTTGTATCTAAAACTATTAATGATTAACTGGTGCCTTAATGGCGCCAGTTGATTCTCTATACCTAACTCTTTCCTACAACTCATAGAATTTTGTTTTGCTTTTTTTATTCAACTGTTACAACCAAGAAATATGAATGAAACAACTTCAGAACATTCACATTCATCTTTCTCAGTTAACCAGGAGCTCAGACGCATGACTGCTGCTTACCTGGATAGACACCCGGGTCTTACACTCAATGCTTTAGCACAAAGAAGTGGAGTTCCGGCCACAACCATGAGACGACTCATGCAGGAGGAGCAACGAAGCGAGCTTGCTCCTCACACCGTCCTTGCTTTGACCTCTTACCTCTTAAAAGAAAGAAAAATCTCAAAAATCTTAAAACTAGTCGAAGGCCCAATAGCCGATCTTCTCAATAAATGTTTTGATCAGTTCATCTTTGATGAAAAATCTTCAACACATGAAATGAGCGCAGATCTAAATACTGTGTTCCAGGATAAGTTCTGCTACCTGATCTATAAAATGGCCGCCAACAAAAATGGAACGTCCATTGATGATGTCAAAAATGCTTTTGGCCTGGTGGGATTGAGAAAACTCATCGACCTTATCGATAAAAACTGGATCCTAAAAAACGATAAAGATGAAAGGCTTCACGCCAGAGAGAAGAATTTCTCAGTCGACCTTGCCCTGGCCCACGAACTAAGCCATGCCCTGGTCGATCTCTACAAGCCATGTGACGTAAAAAGTGGTTTAAACCTTTTCTACTCACTTTCTGAAGGTATGAGTGAAGAAGGAATCAAAAAAATCAAAGAAATCGAAAAAGATGCCGTCAAAAAAATTTACGATGTCATGAATACCGAATCCCTTCAAGGGGATCTACCTTATTTTGCCCTAATCGTCTCAGACGTCATGGGTCCGACACCTTTAAATGAAGCCAATACAGGAGTGCTCCAATGAAAATAATCATTCTTTCACTTCTTTTTGTGGTCTCTTCCATGACAAGTGCTTTTGCAATCGATCAGCACAGTCTTGATGAACTAAAAAAGCAAGGCTTTCAAGTTCGCATGGGCGAATTAACGGGAGCAGGTTCAAAACTTTCATTAGCAAGGCTTGCAGGCTTTATTCACCCATCAGGAATAGTCATGAAGGGTGACTGCAAACAAATCGCTGTTGCTGCCTCAAGTGACCGCGTAGACCCAAAAATTTCCGACGTCACAAAAGTTGTGGTCGATAAAAGCGTCATCTCCGCGCAAGAATTTGAAGGCTTTTTTACATTTCAATAATCTTAAGTTACGTTAGGGGGCATGACTGATAATACTCTGCCCCCTACACCCAAAGAATTCTGGAGCGACGTCTGGAAAGAAGGCGTGATTCGCTTTCACCAGCAAGACTACAACCAGGCGATGGTGCATTTTTTTAAAGACATCGACCTGAAGAACAAAACGGTGCTCATACCCCTTGCCGGTAAAACCAACGACATTCTTTTTTTCCTGGAACAAGGCGCGCATGTGACGGCCATTGAATTTTATGAAGGTGCAGTCCTCGCCTTCTTCAACGAAAATAAAATCCCTTACACTAAAAAAGATCACACCTATTATGGGAAAAACATCACGTTTTATGCCGGAGATTTTTTTGACTATAAAAACCAAACTCCTTTTGATGTCATGTATGACCGCGCCAGCCAGGTAGTTTTTAATCAAGAAAAAAGACCTGCGTATTACGCCCACATGTCGACTCTCATTGATAAACACACCATTCTTTTCTTAGGTGCTATTGATCATCAGGGGCCAGATGATTACGGCCCTCCTTTTAAAATTTCACCAGAAGAAGTGATGAGTGCTTATAAAAATATGGGGATTTTTCTTAAGATGGCCAGCTCACAAATGAATACTGCCAGTGAGAAAATGCAGGCCGCAGGCGTTGTAGAAGTGCAGACCTACTTTCTTTCTAACATCCAATAACGCTTCTTTAAACGCTTCTTTAAATGCTTTTTCAAAACGAAAACCTAACACAATCATAACTTGAGTGTCGTCCGGAAAACTGGCATAAATCGGCCAAAACAACCCTGTAAGGAGACACTCATGAAAACTATGCTTTCACTGGCCCTACTTTTAACGTCAATCAGCTCGTTTGCTTTTGAACAAAAAGCAACTCTGGATTTCACGAATACTTATGGAAATACAAACGCTGGTCTTTATGAAATGACAGTTAACCTAAGCGCTAAAAAAACAGTTTCTGAAACAACTCTTTCTTTCAGCACTCACCGCGACGACAACGATCTTTTCTGTGTAACAACTGCTAACTTTGAAGTTGGTGAAATGAACTTCAAACTTGCTGACAAAAACACTGGATGGACAAAAAACATCACGAAAAAAGTTTTTGCTTCAATCACTCACCAGTCTGATGATGAAACATGTGAAACAAACCTGGAAAAATTCGCAGGAAACACAAACTTATACGCTTCTCTTTCACTTGAAGGCGCAATCGCTCTTCCTGTAAAAGCTCCTTTTGACTACACATCTGTTGGCGTATGGCTTTCTCCATTCAATGGATACCTTTACCTGAACGCTAACGTTGAAGTAAAAGGCAATAAACTTGCGCTTGACCCAAGTGAGCTTTTAACTTCGAGATCAATTCTTTCAACTAACGTTGACAACAAAGCTGTTGGGTACTTCGTGTACGCTTCAAAAGAAGCAACGACGCTGTCATTAGCTGTTGGTCAAGTTAAGTTCTAAAAAATAAGTGAGTCGGGCAGAAATTATTTCTGCCCGATTTTTAGCATTTTCTGAATGTATTCTACTGATGAATTAAGATTTCTGATGTCCGACTGAACCTTCTCGATGTCTTCATTTTTAAGCGTTAAAATATCCGCCTTTAATTTATCCATTTCTTGCATCGTAGGTCCAGGAGTTGCTTGGGCCGATGTGGGAGAATCAGTTTTTTTCTCTCCTAATTGGTCCTGGATTTTTTTGATGTCCTGCTCTCTGATGGCCTTAACGATATCTTCGAGAGTTTTGATTTTTATGGCGTTGGCGTCCAGTTTTGCTTCCATATTTTTCAAAGACCCCGATAGCTCCATCAAGTAGCGCTCAAGGTTATCGATTTGCTCTTTCTTATTTAGACCTGTGTTGTCCGTGGATTGATAGGTTTTAATCTCCGCAAATGAACTTGTACTCAAGGCCATTGTAAGCGCTATCATTGAAAAAACAGTCTTTTTATTCACTGCAACATCCTCTCAAATAAGATCTCTTCACTGTAAAAAGTAACATCTTTTCAAAAAACGGCCAATAAAATCAATTCCTGACTAACCAAATCTAATATTCTATGTTAGTTTGACCCATCATTTTTTAATATAAACTGTTGAATTCTTTATTCTAGGAGATTTTCATGAAGTTCTTGAAAAGACCATTAGTGGGCCTTTTACTGATTGCTGTGTCTACTGTTGCTATGGCCGAAGACAAACTAGGTACTCGCGATAACCCAGTTAAAATTTTCTTCACGCCTTCTGTTGATGCCAACACAATCGCTACAAACTCAACTTCTTTCCTAAAATTCATGGAAAAAGAAACAGGACTTTACTTCAAGTCTGGGATTCCATCTAACTTCATCGCTGTAGTAGAAGCTTTCGGTTCAAACCGTGCTGACGTTGCGGTTATGAACTCTTTTGGTTACCTGCTTGCAAATACAAAATTCGGAGCAGAAGCTAAGCTTAAAGCTCTTCGCCACGGAAAAGACTACTACGCTGGAGCGATCTACGTTTCTGCAAAGTCTGGAATCAAAGACCTTAAAGACCTAAACGGAAAGAAATTCGCGTTCACAGACGCTTCTTCAACTTCTGGATACCTTTACCCGCTAAAAATCTTCAAAGATGCTAAAGTTCAACTTGGAAACACAATGTTTGCTCAAAAGCACGACAACGTTATCACTATGATCTACCAAGGTCAGGTTGATGCTGGTGCAGCTTTCTACTCTGATGCTTTCGATGGAAAAATCAAAGATGCAAGAGAGAGAGTTATGACTCAATTCCCAGACGTTGAGCAAAAAGTAAAAGTTCTAAAAATCACTGACAAAATTCCTAACGACCCATTCGTATTCAGAAAAGGAATCGATCCAGCAATCACTACAAAAATCGTTGCTGCTCTTAACAAGTACCTTTCAACTGAAGAAGGAAAAACGACTTTCAAAAACATCTACGCTATCGACGGAATCGTTCCTGCTTCAAACAAGGACTACGACTCTCTTCGCGCAGTTATTAAAGCTGCTAACGTAGACGTTGGTGCTCTAGTTAAGTAATTAACTGAACTTTTTTTTGAACTCATTTATATAGGAATAGATTGATATGTTAGAAATCAAAGGACTCGAAAAGGTTTACCCGAACGGCCACCACGCCCTGAAGAATGTTTCTTTCAGTGTGCCTCAAGGGGAATTTTTAGTTGTTATCGGTTTATCAGGTTCTGGTAAATCTACTATGCTTAGATGTATTAACCGCCTTCACGACCCGACAGGCGGGGAAATCAACTTCCACGGTACAGATACAACAAAACTTAAAGGAAAGGCGCTTCGTAAAATCAGATCGGAAATCGGAATGATTTTCCAGCATTTCAATCTTATTCCTAGAAAAACAGTTATGGAAAACGTGCTTTCTGGAAACCTGTCTCGCACAGGAATCCTGGCAAGTATCTTCGGAATCCACTCTCCAGAAACTCGCGCTTTAGCTCAAAAGTACATTGAGATCGTAGGTCTTAAAGGAAAAGAGAGAAATAGAGCGGACAACCTTTCAGGTGGTCAACAACAACGTGTAGCGATCGCTCGCGCACTTATGCAAAACCCAAAAATCTTACTAGCTGATGAACCGGTGGCTTCACTTGACCCGGCAACATCACACTCAGTTATGCAGTACCTTAAAAAGGTTAACGAAGAACTAGGTGTAACAGTTATTTGTAACCTGCACTTCCTTTCTCTTGTTCGTCAGTACGCTCACCGTGTAGTGGCACTTAAAGGCGGAAAGATGATCTACGATGGGAAACCATTAGAGATCAACGAAGAATGGTTCAAAACTATTTACGGCGAGGACGCTGTAGAAGTAACAATTAACTAATTTACGATCGCGAGATAAATATAATGAAACAAAAAACGCATAAAACACCAAACAAATACGTTCAAAGCTTTAAAGCTTACGTTCTTGATACATTGGCATGGGCCTACATGGCACTTGTCGCTTATAAAGTTATTTACGAAAAGATCATTATTGATGAGCGCTACCCAGAGTTCACATGGAACCAGCCGCTACTAGCTCTTTATATTGGTCTGGCGATTGCCGCAGTCTTATTTTTTACAAAATTCTCTCTAGGTCGCGGGATGTTCGGTCTACTTAAGTACGACGAAAACGAAAGCCCGACGTCTCAACCATTTGCATGGATTGGATACCTGCTTATCCTTTTAACATTCATCACTGGTTTCTACTCTTCTCAAGTTTCACTAAAAGAGTTCCTTTCTGAAAGTGGCCTTGAAGGAGCGAAGCGTATCTTTAAAGCGCTTTTCAACCCGAACTGGGGAATCTTTGAAGAAGGTCTATTCGCTGCTATTGAAACGATCTACATGGCCTTCATTGCAACTGCAGTAGCTATTCCTATCGCTTTCCTTCTAGGGTTCTTTGCAGCTAGAAACCTGATGAACACTAACCCTGTTCTTTTCTTCTGCTACAACGCTCTTAGAGCTTTCCTAAACATCTCTCGTTCGATCGAGCCTCTAGTTTGGGCGATTATCTTCTCAGTATGGGTTGGTATCGGGCCTTTCTCAGGGATGCTTGCTCTTTGTATCCACTCAATCGCTTCACTTACTAAACAGTATTCTGAGCAGATTGAATCAATCGACGACGGTCCAATCGAAGCGATCACAGCAACAGGTGCTCACCCAATTCAGATCGTATGGTTCGGGGTTGTACCTCAAATCGTTCTTCCATACCTTTCATACACAATCTACCGTTGGGACATCAACGTTCGTATGGCGACTGTCATCGGTCTTGTTGGTGGTGGTGGTATCGGTAACCTTCTAATGCAATACCAAGGTCAAGCACGTTGGAATGAAGTAGGTATGCTGGTTATCCTGATTGCTGCTATCGTTTGGACGATGGACTGGGCATCTTCAAAATTAAGAGAAGCACTTAAGTAATAAAAAAGGCCTCCGAAATGGAGGCCTTTTTATTTCTACCCGCCCCAATCACTAAGGCCGTATCGTAAAAGAATCTCTCTTAATTTTCCGCTCTTTCTTAACTCTTCCATCCCCTCATCCAGGATTTTTGCATACTCTTTTGACTTGGGATGGGCCGGAGAAAAAGCAATAAAAAGATCCGGGTCATTGGCCAGGTTTTTACTGACCATTTTAAAAATCGACTTATCTTTTTTGAGCTTCTTCATGTTGTAATCGAGAACCAGTGGGTTTTCTACGAAGGCGATAAGCCTTCCAGTCTCTGTCATCTGAATTAGCCTGAATAGTGGCGAATCGCCAGAGACCTCTCTAATGGATTTATGTTTCTTCTTAACCAGGTTATCAATTTCATCGCCATAGCTGTAATCGTTAACGATTCCGACAGAGACATAATCAAGTGAGCCTTCGTTTTTATAACTCCACTTGCTGTCTTTTAGTGCCCAGAAGTAATTGACTAGAATACCTGTTGGGACTTCTGGGATCACAAATCCCTTCACATCAGAGCGGCTTGCACCAATGACAGCATCATACTCTCCGCTCTTGACGTCCGAGAGAACACGCGCCCAGTTCATTACATTATAATCAACCTTGTAACCTTTTTTCTTAAACACTTCGCGGGCAATCTCTACCATAAATCCAGGATGATCCGACTTCGGGTCACATGCGTATGGGCACCAGACATCCGAGCGCATAGAGATCACCTTATCTTTGGCCAGCAAAGAAAAGCTCAGGAGCAAACAAAGGCCAAGAGTGAACAATTTTAACATAAGCTCCTTAAGCACTCTTAAGTGCTGCTTGAACTTTTTTCAATGTAAAAATAAACTGCGTATTCTTAGAGCGAGTATTGTATTCCAAGACTCCCTCGTGCTCTTCGATAATACCTTTAGAGATAGAGAGGCCAAGCCCCGTTCCCTTATTGAGTTCTTTGGTCGTAAAAAAGGGACGCATAATTTTTTCTTGTAACCCTTCCGGAATCCCATCTCCACTATCTGTCACATAAAAATAAATCATGTCTCCTCGATCTTTCACCGTCAGAGTGATCCAGCGGGATTCTGGAGAATGGATAATGGCATCCACGGCGTTTCCAATAAGGTTAACTAAAACTTGTGAGATCTGAACTTCACGGCCTTCGGCCATCAGTGAATAATCATCAATCGTGATATCAAAATTAATATCGTGGGATTTGATCTTCATCTCCACCAGCATCTTCACATCCTCAACCATACTCACAATAGAAAAAGGAACTTTCGGATCGGCGTTTCCATCGCGAGAAAGCGACTTCAGGCCTTTGATGATCTTAGCAATTCGCTTAACCATCGCCTGCACTTTTGTCACCGACAAGGCCGCTTCAAGAGGAAGATTGTAATCGACTTCATGTTTTTTTAATTTATTGATATGCAAATCAATCACAGTTAGCGGGTTGTTGATCTCATGGGCCACATCTGCGGCCATCTCACCCACGGCCGCCAGACGTGCTGTATTGAGGTTTTTACTCATCTGGTCTTCAAGTTCGGCCGTGCGCTCTTGAACAAGTTTTTCCAGGTCATTGGTATAGTACATAATATCGTTGTTGCGTTTTTCAATCATGCTTGCCGCCTGATTAAGGGCGCGCGAGACTGTTGCCAGCTCATCGGGAAGGCCTTCTTCCATTACCATGCGGTAGTCTTCGTTTTCTATACGGCTAACCTGGCCTAGGATTTTATTTAAGGGTGTAGTCAGCGTCTGGTTGTAGTAATAACGAACCAGCTGAGAGACAAGTAGAAGCATCAACAAAGATACGACAAGAATCAGCCCGAGTTGATTTCTAATAGAAACGATATAACCTTCGTTGGTCATAGCAATTGAAATCGTTGCGATGTACTGCTTGCCTTTAAAAAGTTTAATACTTTTTGTTTTAGTGTAAGGAAGCTTTTGTGCCAGGCTAAAAGAGGAGATGTTATTAATCCCTTTTTCAAACAACGTACTATGCTCGTTTGTCTCGATTTTAAGGGCCGTAATATACGTGTACTTACTATCAATTAAGAGTGAATTTCCTACCTCTTCAATTTGGTGCTGGTCATAAGTCCAGATAGGCTCTGTCAGGGCCTTTTTAATGAACTCTGACTTCTCTTCCAATTCGTTTTCCAGGAAGTTTTCCCCGAAAGAAAGCACTGTAAGATACACCACCGACGTAATGAGAAGAATTGATCCCGCTGTCAGCGCCAGGGCCGAAAGGGTCAATTTCTTAGAAAGGCTGGTGGAAGATAAAATACCCATTAAAAAGTTATCCTAGCATGCTCTGGTGTCAGGAAATGTAAGCTTCTGCTTACGGTCTTTTATCGGACTTCCTGAGCAGAAAAGAACAAAATTTTACCTAAAAAACGACTAAAAAAGTTGTCAGAAAGGATATGTTATTAAACAATTATCATTACCTTTTATTAATCAACCACACCAAAAACCAAAGAGGGAATGTGAAATCACTTCTATTTTTAGCGTTATCGTTATCTTTTGGAGCAGAAGTACAGGCCAAGAACTTTGTTTACTGTTCTGAAGGCTCGCCTAGCTCATTCAACCCCCAGTTAGTCACTGATGGGACTTCAATCACGGCTTCATCAGCAAATATCTATAACAGACTTGTGGAATTTGAAGCTGGAAGCACAAAAGTTGTTCCTGCGCTTGCCAGCTCATGGGAAGTTTCTAAGGATAAAAAAACGTACACTTTCACCCTAAGAAAAGGTGTTAAGTTTCACACGACAAAATACTTCACTCCGACACGTGAGTTTAATGCTGACGACGTTGTCTTCTCAATCGAAAGACAAAGAAACAAGTCTCACCCTTATCACAATGTCGGTGGCGGAAAATACGAATACTTTGATGGAATGGAAATGGGTACATTAATCAAAGACATCAAAGTTCTTGATCCATACAAAGTGCAAATCACCCTTGCTCAGCCAGACGCTCCTTTCATCGCGAACATGGCCATGAGCTTTATGAGTATCCTTTCAAAAGAATACGCAGATAAACTAGCTGCCAGCAAAAAAATGGCCGACATGGATAACTTCCCTATTGGAACTGGTGCTTACCAATTCATCTCTTACCAAAAAGACTCTGTTATCCGTTACGAAGAAAATAAATCATTCTGGGGTAAAAAAGGAAACGTAGATAAACTTATCTTCGCCATCACTCCAGATGCTAACGTTAGAACTCAAAAACTAAAAACGGGTGAATGCCAAATGGCGACTGACCCATCTCCTGCAGACGTAGCTGAGATGAAAAAGAACCCAAAGCTTACAGTGATGGAAGACGCTGGTCTTAACATCGGCTTCCTGGCAATGAACGTAACGAAAAAACCATTCGACAACGTTCTGGTAAGACAAGCGATCTCTCATGCTCTTGATAAACAAACTTATATCAAAGCAATCTATATGGGGAATGCAACTCCAGCTAAAAACCTTATCCCGCCGACAATCTGGTCATACAACAACTCTGTGACTGACTACAATTACGACGTCAATAAGGCAAAAGAGCTTCTAAAAAAAGCAGGTCTGCCAAACGGATTTGAAACAGAAATGTGGACTCTTCCGGTAGCTCGCCCATACAACCCGAACGGAAAAAAGATGGGTGAACTAATGCAAGCTGACCTGGCGAAAATTGGCATCAAAGTAAAACTTATCTCTTACGACTGGCCGACATACCTTGAGAAATCAAAACAAGGTGCGCACTCAATGCTGCAAATGGGATGGACTGGAGATAACGGAGACCCGGATAACTTCTTTAACGTTCTTCTTGGATGCGCGAGTGTAAAATCTGGAAGTAACTACCCAAGATGGTGTAACCAGAAATTCAACAAGCTGATCATGGATGCAAAACTGGCAACAGACATCAAGACCAGAACAAAATACTATATGGAAGCTCAAGTGATCGCTCACAACGAAGCTCCTCTAGTAAACATTGCCAATTCAAAAACATTTAAAGTCATGGCAAAAAACATTAAAGGCTACAAGCTTGATCCATTAGGACAAGACTACTTAACAAACATTACTGTTGAATAAAAAATGAAATACATCGCTAAAAAATTACTAGACCTGATCCCGACATTGCTCGGGATCAGTCTTGTTTGCTTCTTTTTAATCAGACTCATTCCGGGAGACCCGGTTTTAAACCTCATCGGTGAGCGCGGGGCCGATCCGGCACGCTATCTGGAAATGAAAAAGGCCCTGGGCCTTGATCTTCCGATCACTGAGCAGTTTTGGATTTATTTAAAGAGCATTTTTAGAGGTGACATCGGGACATCGATTATTTCCAACAACTCTGTCTGGAATGAGTTTATCGAGCGCTTCCCTGCTACATTAGAGCTTGGGATTGTGGCCCTTATTGGTGCTACAGTGATCGGAATCCCGGTTGGTATTTTTGCGGCCATGAAACGCAACAGCTTCTTTGATTATTTCTTAATGAGTAGTTCACTGGTTGGTTACTCAATGCCTATTTTCTGGTGGGGTCTTATCCTCATCCTTCTTTTCTCAGTAAAAATGGGAATCACTCCAGTCTCTGGCCGCATTGATTTTATCTACGATATTCCGGTTTTCTCAGGATTATATTTAATCGATACACTTCGTCCGGAAGTTTTCTCGCAAGAAGGATTCGGGCCATTTTTAAGTGCACTAAAGCATCTTATTCTTCCTTCTATCGCCCTGGGGACTATTCCTCTAGCGGTTATTGCCCGCATGACTCGTTCATCAATGCTGGAAGTTTTAGGTGAAGACTACATCAGGACAGCTAAAGCAAAAGGGATGAGTAAAAAAAGAATCATCTACATTCACGCTTTAAGAAATGCCCTGGTTCCTATCATCACAACACTGGCACTTCTTTTTGGTTCCATCATCACTGGTGCGATTTTAACTGAAACGATTTTCAGCTGGCCGGGTATCGGCAAATGGATCGTAGCAAGTATCACTGCCCGCGATTATCCGGTTATCCAAGGCGGAGTTCTTATCATTTCTTTCGTGATCGTTTTAACCAACATCATCGTTGATATTATTTATTATTTACTTAACCCAAAAATGAGGAGCTAAAAATGAGAGTCTTTTTAAGCGAACTCTTTTTTGAGTTAAAGAAAAATAAAGGATCAATGATTGGAGTTGTTATCATTATCCTTTCTGTCATCGTGGCACTTTTAGCACCTGTACTTGCTCCACACGACCCGACTCATATTAATGCTGAGTTTTTAAAACTTCCTCCAAGCTTTGCTGAAGGTGGAAATGCCCTATTCCCGCTGGGAACAGACGACTTGGGTCGCGATCTTCTGAGCCGTTTAATCTATGGCTCACAAGTCTCACTCTCTGTTGGTTTTGCCGTGGTTGTTCTCTCACTTATCACCGGGACATTCCTTGGTGTAGTGGCCGGATACTTCGGTGGATGGGTTGATAAAACCATCATGAGGCTCACTGACCTTATTATGTCTCTACCAAGTATTCTTTTTGCCATCGTTATTGTTGCGGTCTTAGGACCTGGAATCAGTAACGCCATTATCGCCGTAAGTATTGTCGCCGTTCCAAACTTCGTGCGCATTATCCGCGCGCAAGTGATGGTGGAAAAAAACCGCCAGTACGTTCATGCGGCAAAACTTTTTGGCGCTTCTCACATGAGAATTATGTTCGTTGAGATTCTTCCAAACTGTATGGCCCCTTTAATTGTTCAGGCCTCTTTAGGTTTTAGTGACGGGATTCTTAACTGTGCGGCCCTGGGATTTTTAGGTCTTGGTGCTCAAGCTCCAATGTCTGAATGGGGAACAATGCTTTCAGATGCCAGAAGCTATATTGAAAGCTCACCTTGGATGGTGACTCTTCCCGGGCTTTGTATTCTAGTCATCGTATTATCTTTTAACTTACTAGGTGATGGGCTTCGCGATGCCCTTGACCCTCGTTTAAAAAAGCAGAACTAAAATGTTATTAGAAGTTTCAAAATTAAATATTCATTTTAAGTCTGACCGCTCACCTGAGCCGATTCATGCGGTTCGCGATCTTTCTTTCATCCTTAAACAAGGTGAGATGCTGGGAGTTGTTGGTGAGTCTGGATCAGGAAAAAGTATCACTAACATGGCGCTAATGGGTCTTCTACCCGACACTGCGATTGTTAAAGCAGAGAAGGCCAACTTCAACGGCCACAATCTTTTAAACTTAAAAGAAAAAGAATGGCAAAAATTCAGAGGTCAGGAAATCGCCATGATTTTCCAGGACCCGATGACGGCGCTTAATCCTTTTCTTTCAGTTCAATTCCAGATCTGTCTCTTATACACATCTGACGCTGCCGACGAAGGCTTCTGTGT
>CAXHHE010000053.1:0-13220 GCA_964016365.1 uncultured Bacteriovorax sp.
CTACACAGAAGCCTTCGTCGGCAGCGTCAGATGTGTATAAGAGACAGCTTATTTGTTGGCACTTAAGCAGTGCTCAAGAGTATTCTTTTCAAAAAATTAGGAATGTTAATCCAGCAATTTACATGTTTCTTTTGTTTATTTTTCAAATAAATCTAATATTCGCATTATCATATTCCGAAAGCAATTCTGTTAGTTTAGTCAACCACTAGGGGATAAAAATGTGTAGTGTTTAACATTAAACTTTCCTCTTTATAGGTCAGCCTATCGAAATTCCATTCCATTTTAATTATAAAAATGGAGGAATTATGTCAGATACTTTTAATGAACCGAAGAAAAGAAAGCCAAAGAGAATGTTCTCTGATGAAGAAAAAAAGAGAATCGTTGAAGAGTTTTTAGAATCAGGTCTATCAGCATCTAAGTTTGCGCCCAAATACGATATAGTCATGGAAACACTTTCTAAGTGGAAACAAGAATACAAGCGCTCAAAATTTAATTCTAATTCAGGCAAGAAATTGAATCTAAAAAGAGGTGGACCCTATAATGAGGATCTTCGTCGACAAGCTGTTGAGGCCTATAGAAAAAGTGGATTGTCTCAAAAAGATTTTTTTAAGATTTGGGGAGTGGCCGAAGTTACGCTCGGGAGATGGAATTCTCTTTACGAAAAATATGGCCCAAAGGGATTAGAGGGAAGTATTTTTCAAGACACATTTAGAAAATACAAAGCACGACATCATAAACAAATTTCAGAAACACTCCAAAAAGAAATCATCAGAACTAAATTAGAAAATCCGATGTTTGGACTTCGAAAGGTTAAGGATTTTCTTCATCGTTTTGAAGGATTGAAAGTTTCAACAGGAACGATACGCAAGACGTTGGTTGAAGAAAATATTCCCTTAGTCGAAATTGTAAAAAAGAAAAGACGTTCTTCTGATAAAATTAGACATTTTGAAAGAGCAAGACCAATGCAACTTTGGCAAACAGACATTACGAGCTATGTACTTGCGAGACACAGTCAAAGAGTCTATCTCACAGTGTTTTTAGATGATAACAGCAGATATATTGTCGCCTGGAGCTTAGAGTTACGTCAGACTGGCGAATTTGTTATGAATTGTGTTTTGAATGGAATTCAAAAGTTTGGAAAACCAGAAGAAATTTTAACTGACCAAGGAAGACAGTATTTCAGCTGGAGAGGAAAAAGTGAGTTTCAGCATCTACTTGATCGTGAGGGGATTAAACATGTAGTTGCCCGAAGTCATCATCCACAAACAGTAGGAAAATGTGAGCGCCTTTGGGAGACGATTGGCCAGGAATTTTGGGCCCGTGTAAGACCGCAAGAACTATCAGAAGCACGAGAAAGATTAAAACATTACATTGATCATTATAATCATTTTAGGCCTCATCAAGGAATTGGAGGAATAACTCCTGCAGATCGATTCTTTGGCGTTGAGAGTGAGATTCGAAAAGTCTTAGAAGAAACAATAGAAGCAAATTCCTTGCGATTAGCTCTGGATGAAAAACCAAGATCGCCGGTTTTTCTAGTCGGACAAATTGATGGGAAAAGCGTGTCACTTCATGGAGAAAATGGACACCTTGTTTTTCAATCAAAAGAAGGACTAGTGAGTAAACTTGGGGAAAAATTTAGTTCAATCAATTTTGAAGGACAATATAATGGAATCAAAACAGAGGAAAGAAAAGAAACATTCAAAGAGAAAGCTTCAGATGATGGAGAAGCCTGCATTGCCAATCAAAATTCTTTGGCATCAAGCGAGCGAGGATCAAAAGAAGATGGCCTTTACGAATGGGACGATAATGCTAGAATATTGGGTGGGAAGACTCACGAAAACAGAAGCAGCGAAAGCGTTGAATATTCCACAGATCAGATTGTGGCAGATGTCTCAACAAGCTTCGAGCGGAATGTTGGTGGGACTTTTGAAACAACCGACAATAAGGGCGAAGGATATGAAAGAGAAACCAGAGAACGATGTGAAAGCTCTGCAGAAGAAGATAGCAGAGTTAGAGAGAACGATCGAGATGCAGGATCGTTTAATTGCGATTTTTCGAGAGATGCCTGGATGTCGGACAGTAGGTCAGACGAAAAATACTCCACGGAAGGAGAAGACGATTGCAGCGAAGATACAGAAACGAATTCAAGAGAAAGATCGGGATTCTTCTATTGGAGGAAGGACGAAGAATAAAGTTGGAAGACCTCGCAAAAAAACTGGGAGTGACCAAGAGAACTCTGAGAAACTGGAAAGTTAAAACGAAAAAGGATTGTAGTTTGAGGTCAGGAAGACCTCGTTATAATTCTTCAGATCACAGACGAGCAATGATTTTAGTGGCCCGAGAATTGAAGCGTCAGGGATATCCTGGAAGTTCAGCAATTGCGTTTGCATTGAAAGAAAAAGTACAGTTAAGACTAATAAGAAAGTATGTTTTTGAAATAAAAGAACGAAGACATTTAAGCAAACTGGAAGCGATTAAGTTAAACCAAGTTCGCGTTGAAGTGAAATCAGTTAATGTAATTTGGACTCAAGATGGAACTCATCTTGGACGGAAGAAGAGAAAAGCTGTCGAATCTCAAATAATAAAAGATCGAGGCAGCAAGAAGATTCTTGGACTATTTACAGGGCAGACTGCTCTTGGAAGTGAAATTGTCCAGGGATTAGAATTGTTAAAAAAAGAAAGAGGATTACCTCTTGTTTGGATGACAGATAATGGGGCCGCTTACTGCAACAAAGAAGTTCGAGAATATGTGGAACGAGAGAAAATAGTTCATGTGCGTTCATTGCCAAGAACTCCACAGCATAATGGTGCTGCTGAGGTGATGATGCGAGAACTTAAGACGGACAGCCAGCTTGGTAAAAAGACCGTACTAGATTGTGAGAAAAATGCTCATGATCGTTTGGTGAATAGCGCTGCAAGGATTAACAAAAATAGAAGAAGGATGAGTCTATCATTTAAGTCTTCAAATGAAATGGACGAAGAGATGCGCGTGAATGGTAAAAAAATGGATCGTGCTTTGTTTTATGAAGAGTATCAATCAGAGATGAAAACAATTGTGAATGTTCAAGATGTGCGCGAGAAGCGAATGAGAGAGCGAGAAATTGTTATGTGCTTACTTGAAAAGCATGAGATGATAATTAGAAAAAGAAGCGGATTGGAATACGGTAGATAAAGAGGAAGTTTTTTTGTGAACACTACAACGGAGCTTCTGCTTTAATAAATCAAAGAGTATATGTCTATGACCCAGAAGTAGAGAATCCAGGCGAAGCGAATAATGAGACTTCAACTGGGATTGATTCTGATGGTGATCTGGTTAGAGATGACATTCAAAGATGGATTGCATATGAGTCAAAAAATGATGATTTACTTAAAGCAAATCTGAAAAAATTGGCAAGGGCTACACAGGAACAGTTTTTAAATCCTGAAAATAGAACTTTGATTCTAGCAAAAGAAGAGAAAAAACAAAAAATTAAAGCATGTATCCTTGGAAATTTACAAGATGATAATCTAGGATACTATTATATCGATATGATTGATTATTTTTATTCTTCAACTGAAGCTCAAATAAGAGCGAAAGCGAAAGTCGAAGGAAATCTTTGGGGGATTATTCCTGAAATACCAAAGGCAATTTTAGAGAGGTTAGAAAAGTGCGCGGAAATTTAAAAATACTGTCAAAGGGAGCATTCATTATACTCTCAATCGCACTTGTAAAACATTTCTTTTTCTACGATGTTTATGAAAGAGAAATGTCAAAGGCCGAAAAGGCAAGGCTGGAAATTGTAGATGGTTATAAGACTCCTCCAATGCCAGATAAAGATCAGAATGACAAAGATGCATTAGGTATTGATTCAAATAATAATGGAGTCAGGGATGATATTGAAATTTGGATTAATTATGCTGGGAAAAATTACAACGAGAGGATGGCATTGAGACAGCTTGCAGCAGACTTGCAATATGAGGCAAAGGTATTTAGCGGTGATATAAATGCTAAAATCGTGAGTCATGTCGTTAGTGTTGTTTACACTTCTGTTCTATGTGTTGATCACGTTCTTGGATTTAAAAATTCAAAAGAAATGATCAGATTGATGCGAGAACTTTATAAGAATACTAAATTAAGAACTAAAATATTTGAAAGAGATAATGAATTTTCGTATGCATTTAGCCCTGTCAGGGAAAGAAAAGAGCCTCAAGATATGTGTGGCTTTAAGTTGAAGTGAGGAGGGTAATATGATTAGATTTCAGAGTATACTGTCTATATATCTATTGTTGTCATTTCCTGCTTATGCAAATGATTTGTTTTGTTCTAGAAATAATTTGAAGGTCATTTATATTAATGGAATTAGAGTTGATAAAAAAGGAAATGAAGAGAGTGTATCCAATATTCAGAAAATAGTAGATTCAATGAAATCATCTTTAGATCGTAATTCTCAAGTGGATGATGTTATCGGTTTCCATAATAAATCTTATGGTACTTTCAATGACATTGCTGAAACAAAAGCTCAGTTGTCTATTGAATTTCTAGGTAAGAAGCGAGATGAATATTGGAAAGAGATGGCAAAAAAAGAGATGATGCAAACAAAGTTAATTCATCCTGGAGCGTTTAATAGGGAGCAGATAGAGTCTAAAGTAGAAAGTGCATTTTCTCAAATTTATGGACAGCGGATGGCCAGGAATCCCAAGACAAAAGAGGTTAACTCAGAATATTTCTCTAAAGAAGATTACTATAACGTTTTTTTGAAATATTCGCCCCGATTGGCCAATATCTTAACGATGGCTGCTTCAGATCTGGAAGTTGTACAAGGCTTAAGAGATACAATAATGGAAAATTATAAGAATGGAGATCATAAAATTCTTTTTATTGCACTCACAGGGGAACGCTGTTTTAAAATCAGCATTTTCAGCATTATATGAGCCACTACTTCAAAGCAATTTAAATCTTTCTAAGCCTTCACTTGCTTCAGATTGGTTTTATTCTACAATTGGAGTAATGCAAGTCGCTCCTCCCACGCCAACACTTATTACATCAAATGCAGAATATATGCGAATTAATTCAGATTTAGTTATTGATTCATCTGCTTTTATGACAGGAGTTGTTCCTCTTGGTGCAAATTATACTGTAGATCGTCTTACAACAGTTGTTAAAGCAGATGGAATTTTAAACAAATTGAAATCTGCAATGACAATAAATGGAATCAGTACAGGCGTTCACGGTATGGATGATGTTTATTTGAGTGATGAACTCTACGCAGTAAACGATAAAACAGGGGTCTCAGAGACGTTAGTTAATCATTTTAGAGATAATTTAGCTAAAGTTGCTTTGAAAATGAAAGGTAATTGTGAAAGTTTAAAACCAGTAAAGGCTGAGTGTGTTGTCTCGTCTCGTCCAGATGGGAAATTGGTTGCAGAATCATTGAGACAAATATTTATTAGTTCACAAAATGAGAGTCTTCTTCCAATTGATATCGCTTTTGATTCTGGCTGTGGGGTGATGCCACTTAGTACGTCAGATTTTCAAGGAATTCAAGCGCCTTTTTATTCGTGCTTACCACGTAATTCATCAGGATATTTTAGTGACTATTCTCGTTATGATCAGGAGACGATTTCATTACATTTTAACACATTCGCTGGAGAATATAAGAAAACAATCAATAATCCATGCAGACCAGGAAATATTGTGAACGATTTTATAGTGCCATTATAAAAAGATGAAATGAAAAAGGCCCGGTTTTTGATTTGTACCCAAAATTGAGACAGATTAAGAAAAGGCAGCAAGTATTAGCTGTGATTGGCCCCCGCCAATCACCTCCAAAAATCTGGACTACTCGAAGCAGACCTCCTTTCAAAATGTAAAGGAGTACCTCTTTTCAAGGGCTTAGTTATTGATTGCCTTCCTAAAAAAACGTGATTCAGGCCATTTATCTTGACAGTTTTAGAGGCTCGGATAATATTGGATATATATTACAAAATACCTTCTCGATAACAATCCCCGAAAATTTATACACCAAGAGGTTTCGCTAAAATTTTCGTTTTTCGTTCTTTCCCATTAAAAAATAATCAACATTTTAAATATCCAATTTCAACGCAAACAGGAGTTACCTTCAAATGCATCTTAACGATCTCAGAGAAAAAGACATTGCCGAACTTACCACCATGGCGGAAGAGTTACAGATTGAAAACCCTAGTAACTTAAAGAAGCACGAACTCATCTTCGCCATCCTTAAAGCAACAGCTAAAGATGACAAAGCAATTTTTGGTAACGGCGTTCTTGAGATTCTTCCAGATGGTTTCGGGTTCCTTAGATCACCACTTTATAACTACCTTCCGGGTGCCGATGATATTTACGTATCTCCATCACAGATCAGAAAATTTGGTCTAAGAAAAGGGGACTCAGTAGAAGGTGAAATCAGACCACCAAAAGAAGGTGAAAGATACTTCGCTCTTGTTAAAGTAAATGAAATCAACTCTCAGTCACCAGATAAGCATAAGAAGACAGTTCTCTTCGATAACTTAACTCCGTTATACCCAGAGAAAAAAATTGATCTTGAATACCACCCGACTAACTACTCAACTCGTCTTATCGACCTGTTCGTACCACAAGGGTTTGGTCAACGTTGTCTAATCGTAGCTCCACCAAAAGCTGGTAAGACAGTTCTTCTTCAAGATATCGCTAACGCTATTACAACTAACCATCCAGATGCTGTTTTGATCGTTCTTCTAATTGACGAACGTCCAGAGGAAGTAACTGACATGAGAAGAAACGTTAACGCTGAAGTAGTTTCTTCAACGTTCGATGAACCTGCTACTCGCCACGTTCAAGTTGCTGAGATGGTTATCGAAAAAGCAAAACGTTTAACTGAAGCTGGAAAAGACGTCATCATCCTTCTGGACTCGATCACTCGTCTTGCCCGCGCATACAACACAGTTGTTCCACCATCAGGGAAAATCCTTTCGGGTGGGGTTGACTCAAACGCTCTTCACAAACCAAAAAGATTCTTTGGATCTGCTCGTAACATCGAAGGTGGTGGATCTCTTACGATCATCGCTACAGCTCTTATCGATACAGGTTCAAGAATGGATGAAGTTATCTTTGAAGAGTTCAAAGGTACAGGTAACTCTGAAATCCAGCTTGATAGAAAGCTTCTTGAAAAGAGAATCTTCCCAGCTCTTGATATCAACAAGTCTTCAACTCGTAAGGAAGACCTGCTTATGGCACCAAACGATCTACAAAGATCGTACCTGCTTCGCAAGGTTCTTCACCCAATGGCGCCAATCGACGCTATGGAATTTATCCTGAGCCGTGTAACGAAGACAAAATCGAAC
Organism: uncultured Bacteriovorax sp.; assembly: GCA_964016365.1. Lineage (GTDB taxonomy): Bacteria > Bdellovibrionota > Bacteriovoracia > Bacteriovoracales > Bacteriovoracaceae > Bacteriovorax. Next base: position 7,324 of record CAXHHE010000053.1, read on the forward strand.
TCGGACTTTTTGGATTCAATGAACTCATAAGAGTAAAGTATGAAAAAAGCGCTGCTTAAAAAATTAGTTCTTCTTGTCTCAAAACAATACGCTTCAATTGGCGGCCAGGCCGTCATTGAAGGCGTAATGATGAGATCTCCAAACGCCTTCGTTGTTGCGGTCAGAAAGCCGGATGGTTCAATCCGTCTAAGACGTGATCAATGGTACGGTCTTTCAAATAAGCTCGCTTTTTTGAAGAAGCCGTTTTTGAGAGGTGTTTTGGTCCTGGTTGAAACGATGGCCAACGGGATTGTGTCGCTGAATTATTCAGCTAATATCGCGATGGATGAAGAGAACAAAAAAGAAGCTCTAAAAAAAGGGCAGACAGAAGAAGAATACGAAAAGACAAAAAAATCAAAAGAGAAGGTAAGTCTTGAGACTTTCCTTTCAATCGCGGTTTCTTTTCTTTTTGGTATCGGGCTTTTCGTTTTCGTTCCTCACGCAGCAACTGCTCTTATTGAAAAATACTCAGGGGCCACTTGGGATCTACAGAGCTGGCAATTCCACGCTGTAGATGGAACGATTAAAGCTTTTATCTTTTTAACTTATATCTGGCTTATCAGCTTCATTCCAGACATTAAAAAGGTGTTCCAGTACCACGGTGCTGAACATAAATCGATTTCGACATTTGAAGCAGGTGAAGAACTGACGATTGCAAACGCGAGAAAATTCCCGACTTTCCACCCTCGTTGTGGAACGACGTTTATTTTCTTCTTAATGTTTGTTTCGATCATTCTTTTTGCCATCATTTTTGCGATCATCCCGGTAGGAACGAATTCTCCGGTGATCTTAAAGCACCTTTACGCCATTCTTTTTAAAGTCGCTTTAACTTTCCCGATTGCAGGTATTTCTTACGAGCTTATTAAGTTTTTAGGAAAGAACCCTGATTCAGCATTCGGAAGATTCCTAAGCTACCCGGGAAAGATGCTGCAAAAGCTGACGACTAAAGAGCCAAATGACCAGCAACTTGAAATCGCCCTAGCTTCAATTAAGGCCGTTCTTTTCCTTGAAGAAAAGTACAACTTAAAAGATGCGAACGCTAAAACGATCACAGTGGACGAGATTGATCTTCGCTCACTAAGTGATATTGAAAACAGTAACTTTAAACTTAAAGACTTTTTAGAAGGCTAATATCCATGTCAATGTTTGATAAACTAGAAGCAGTTGTTAATCGTTATGAGCAACTCACAGAAAAACTTGCAGACCCGTCGATCTACGACCGCCAGAAAGAATTCAAAGAAATTTCATCTGAACGCTCAAATATCGAAGAAGTTGTAAACGTTTATAAAGAATACAAAAAAATGAAAGAGGACCTTGAAGGGTCTAAAGAAATTCTTCGCAATGAAAAAGACGAAGATATGCGTGAAATGGCGAAGATGGAACTGGCCGAACTTGAAGCGCAAATCCCACCAATGGAAGAGAAACTAAAAGTTCTTCTTCTGCCAAAAGATCCATTAGATGACCGCAACGTTATCATGGAAATGAGAGCTGGTGCTGGTGGTGATGAAGCGTCGATTTTCGTAGCTGATATGTTCCGTCTTTACCAAAACTATTTCCGCCACCTGGGCTTTAAGATTGAAGTTGATTCAATGTCTGAAGGAGACCAAGGTCTAAAAGAAATTATCTTCACTGTAACAGGTGATAAAGTTTATTCAAAACTTAAATGGGAAGCGGGAGTTCACCGCGTTCAACGTGTACCAAAAACTGAAACAATGGGACGCGTGCACACTTCTACAATCACGATTGCCGTTATGCCGGAAGTTGATGAAGTAGAATTTGAACTTAACCCGAACGATCTTCGTATCGACGTTTACCGCTCTGGTGGATCGGGTGGTCAGTCGGTTAACACGACGGACTCTGCGGTTCGTATTACTCACATTCCTACAGGGATGTCGGTAGCTAACCAGGACCAAAAGTCTCAGCTAAAAAACAAAGAAAAAGCGATGAAGATCCTTCGCTCGAGAATTTACGAGCAAATGGTTAAAGCGCAAAAAGATGAAATCGATTCTGAACGCCGCGGACAAATCGGTGAAGGGGATCGTTCTGAAAAAATCAGAACGTATAACTACCCTCAAAACAGAATTTCTGACCATAGAATCGGACTGACTGTTCACAACCTTGAAGGGGTTATGAACGGTGACCTAGGTGACATTACAGATGCATTGATTGCTCATCACCAGGCCGAGCTAATGAAAGGACAAGAGGAATAGTAATCGAGTAATCTTTAATCAAGCGAGTGCGCGTGAGCATTGTCAGTTTAGATAATTACCTGAAAGGATTTTTTGAGTCGGAAAAAAAGAATCTGATGCAAAACTATCCGGGGCTTACGTTGCACCGACTTCGCCAAGACATTAATCTGCATGCTTTCTTGCACGGGATTGATTCAGAGGAGATTTTTGATTTCCCTTATCTTCCTCATCGCACACATCCACTCACGATTTTTTTCGAAAAGCTTAAAGAAGGTGTTCCTCTGGAATACATCACAGGCTACGCTTATTTTTACCGCTCAATTTTTAAAGTCACCAGCGACACACTTATCCCGCGCAGCGAAACTGAAATCCTGGTGGAGCTAGCTTCACAGGAAATTAAGAAAAACTACCGCAAAAGGCCATGCCGTGTGGCCGATATTGGAACAGGGACCGGGGCCATCGCCCTATCGCTTATGACTGAAGAGAGCGCCGCTCTTTCAATTGTCGCCAGTGATATCTCTCCTAAAGCGCTTAAAATCGCCAAGGAAAACTACTTTAACCAACGTTATGGACTTTCAAGCATTCACAAGATCGACTTCGTTCTTAGTGACCGCTTTGCCAATATAAATGGTGAATTCGACCTGATTCTTTCAAACCCTCCCTACATTAAAAGAGAGGCGGACCTAAAAGAGGTACACCCGCAAGTGACGTCATTTGAACCACATCTGGCCCTCTTCCTGGACGATGATTCGTATGACCAATGGTTTAAAGAATTTTTTGAAAGTATTTATGAAAAGTTATCGGCCACAGGTGTATCATTGATCGAAGGACACGAACACCATCTTGATCATTTGGCAGCAATGGCAAAATCCACAGGATTTAGCGAAGCCGTCGTGATTCAGGATTACACTCAAAGAAACAGATTTTTAAAGTTAAAAAAATAAAGGAAGGATCATGGACAAATTAATTATCTCTGGACCTGCAAAACTCTCTGGAACAGTTAGAATCGCAAGAGCGAAAAACGCTTACCTGCCAATCCTGGCCGCGGTCCTGCTTTCAGACAAGCCTATTCACTTAAAAAACATTCCTGAACTTCAGGATATTAAAACGATGATTAAACTTCTTTCAAACCTTGGTGTAACGATCAAGAAAGAAGGGGACATCACAACGTTTGATGCTTCAACTCTAAACTCGCACGAAGCAACTTACGACATTGTCAAAACAATGCGTGCTTCAATCTTCGTACTTGGACCTCTTTTAGCTAGAAGAAAAGCAGCAAGAGTTTCTCTGCCTGGTGGATGTGCAATTGGAACAAGACCGATTGACCTTCACTTAACGAACCTGGAAAAACTTGGTTGTGAAATCAACGTTCACTCTGGTTATGTTGATGCCAAAGTAGATAAGATGAAAGCGACTCACATTACGCTTGCTTTCCCATCAGTTGGGGCGACAGAAAACCTGATGATGGCAGCTGTTTTCAGCGATGGTGTAACGACAATTGAAAACTCTGCTCTTGAGCCAGAGATTGACGACCTGGCACACTTCTTAAATGCGATGGGTGCAAACGTAAAAGGTATCGGGACAAGAACGATTGTTGTCACTGGTGTAAAAGAGCTTAAAGAAGTGACATATGAAGCGATCGGAGATCGTATCGAAGCAGCGACTTATTTAATGGCCGCTCTTGCGACTGGTTCAGATATCGAAATACTGGGCGTAAATCCTCGCCACTTAGATTTCGTCACAGAAGTTCTTCAGCAAATGGGCGCAAAGATCGTCACAGGTGAGAACTCAATTAAAGTTTTCAAAAGTGAACTTAAAGGCTGCCTAATTGATACGGCACCATTCCCGGGGTTCCCGACAGATGCTCAGGCCCAGATGATTGCTCTTTGTACGCAAGTTAAAGGTGCTTCAGTTATTACTGAACATATTTTTGAAAACCGCTTTATGCACGTTCCTGAGCTTGTTCGTTTAGGTGCAGATATCACTCTTAAAGGTAAATCTGCTTTTATCCAAGGGGGAGAGAAGCTGACAGCTGCTCCAGTTATGTGTACTGACCTTCGCGCAAGTGCTGCTTTAATTATCGCAGCTCTGGCAACTGAAGGAGATACAGAAATCCAGCGCGTTTACCACCTTGATAGAGGGTATGAACGTTTAGTAGATAAATTCTCAGCTTTAGGAGCGAAGATTAAACGCGTTCCAGGGAACCCGACATAATGAGTGCTGATTGTTTATTCTGTAAAATCTTAAAGGGCGAAATTCCTTCAACGAAGATTTATGAAAAAGGAAATGTGATGGGTTTTGTGGATATTTTTCCACAGGCAAAAATCCATTTGCTTTTCGTTCACAAAAATCACACGTCAGATATTAATCATATGTCAGCAGACCCGCAAACAATTGGCGAAGTCTATCAGGGAATCGCCGAGTACACGAAGGCCCAGGGCCTTGATCAAGGCGGATTCAGAGTTGTTACAAATCTTGGTAAAGATGCCGGTCAGACGGTTTTCCACACCCATTTCCACGTTTTAAGTGGAGAGAAATTGGGTCGTTTCGGTAGCTAGTTCATTTTTGAAAATGACTGATTGCTTACCGTCTTTTTAATTTAATATAAGTCGATCATTTGTTAAATCTTCTGTGTTCTCAAAAAACACAGGAGATTTTTATGCCTTATGTCCTATTACTCTTATGTTTACTTCTTGGTGCCTGCGGAGAAAAAAGCAATAGCATCAGCACTCCTTCCGTCGTCTCAACTTCAGAGCAGAGAAGCTTTATTGTGATTGCTCATGAAAAGGGAAGTTCTGTATTTAGAAACAAAGCTCTCAACTCAATCGTAGAAACAAAGTTTCCTTCAAACAATCCAAATTTTGAGATTAAAAAAGGTGATGAACTTTTAGGTTATGACATGAGTGAGCGCGACCGCGCTTTTTATGAACACAATGAGCGCACAATGGCCAAGGTCATAGTTTCTTTTACTGATAGGCTGGAGATTTATTTTGTTCCTCGCAAAGTTGAGATTCCTGAAATCACCACTCAATTAAAACTCACTCCTGAAGCTCAAAGAAAATTTAAACTCATCAATCCCAATGGACGTTATACAGAAGAGGGAAATACCCTTTACTTGATTAGTGTGAATCATGAAGACCTGATGGAAAACGACAAAAATTTTTATCAGGAGAATTTTGATCTTCAAGACTTAAAAGAAAGATCGGCCTTTTATGTTGAAAGCTATAAAGAAATGGTTTTAAGTATGAATTATGAGTTTTTTAAAGAAAGAGATATCACAAAATTTTTTACCGGACCGACCATTAAGTGTTCCCGAGATTTGATTGAGGCCGGTACATGTGGGCGTTGTGAATACAGAAAAAGTGTTCCATCGGGAAACTTTGATAAGATTGCCAATCCTTCTTTGGATGATTTAGGAGTAGGGTTAAAACTTGATGGACAGGCCATTAAAATGGGAAATTTAACTGCTGAAATGCTTGCTCCTGGTTCAGTGGTTTTTCACTTTGCCCCACAGGCCCTGGATGTTTCTGTCACGCTTAAAGTGGAATTAGAAAAGAAGGCTCTGCCGACATATAGGATTTCAGAAAATGTAGAAGAGCTTACTTATTGTGCTTCTGTCCCTCTGTCTCTTATACACATCTCCGAGCCCACGAGACGCTCAGTTATCTC
>CAXHHE010000054.1:0-13200 GCA_964016365.1 uncultured Bacteriovorax sp.
GGTTTAATATGGATATTATTCAGATCAAAGATATTTCCAAGTCCTATGGACTGGATTTTTCACTTCAAAATGTAAGTCTTAACGTCCAGAAAGGAAAAATTTTTTCGCTTCTTGGACCTAACGGCGCGGGTAAAACCACACTTGTAAAGCTGATGCTCAATCTACTGCACAGCGACTCGGGGACAATTGAAATCAACGGCCTTTCTGTGAGTGATAAAAATTCCAGATTAGGTATTGCTTTTATTCCAGAAAAATTTAATTTTTTCCCATTTTACACCGCCCGTGGAGTCTTGGAATTTTTTGGCAAGATGAAAGGGATTGAGGGAGCGGAGTTAACTGCGCAAGTAAGCAACGCTTTAAATGAACTTCAGATTTCAGAGCTGTCGGAGAGGAAACTTTCAAAGATGTCTAAAGGGCAAGTTCAGAGAGTAGGATTAGCAAGCATCCTGATTGGTAACAATGATTTAATTATTTTAGATGAACCATTTTCAGGACTTGATCCTATCGGGATCAGAGACCTAAAAGACATCATCAGAAAATTAAAAGAGCAAGGTAAAACTCTTTTTATCAATTCGCACATTCTCTTAGAGATGGAGCAGTTGTGTGATGAGATCGCCATTTTAAATAAAGGACAGCTTCTATTTGCAGGCTCTGTCCCATCGGTCTTAGAAAAAGAAAAATCGCTGGATGATTTCTTTTACAAAATGGTTAACGGAGGAAGAGCTTAATGAAACCACAGTACAAAGCTTTAATTCTGGATACGATTTTAAAAGAGTTAAGAAGTAAAACGCTTATTTTTATTTTTGTTGCCACGACGGCCGCGATTATTTTAGGGCATATGGTGATGAACTTAGTAAACACTCAGATGGGTGGAGACGCGAGTTTTAGTTTAGCGGGCGTAGATGTTCTTTCAGTGAACTTCCGTATCTTAAATAGCATCAGCTTTATTGTCGCGGCAATTTTTGGGGTGAGTGTTTTCCGCTCTGACTTCCAGAACAATATTATCTACCAGTACCTGTCGTTTCCTATCAGCAGAGCGGAGTACTTTTTTGTCCGCGTTCTTGGGACGTGGTTATTGGTATTAGGTTATTACGCCTACTCATACGTCCTTTCGGCGATTCTTTTTTCTTTTGCTTTTAAGAAGATCGTTTTCACGGCGGGGCATTTAGGGGGATTTTGTATTCTTTCGCTCTATTTACTGCAGGTCATCTTCATTTCAATTTTCTTTTCTTTGTTAATGAATAAGATCGGAGCGTTGTTTGCGACATTCATGAGTTGTGTTGCTTCTGCTGTCGCTTATGCTACATTTGCCAAGCTTCCATACAATGAGTTTTTTGCAAACATGAATGCCTTTAAAGGAATCGGACTAGTGGTTTACGGTCTTTTCCCACGCATCTCATTTTTAGCAGACACTTCAAACAACATTCTTTTTAGAGAGGCCATTCCAGTTAATCTTTGGGAACAGATCGCTCACTTGGTTATTATCAGTGGGGCCTATGTTTACCTGGCCAACTATTTTGTTAAGAAAAAGGACTTCTAATTGTATATTTTAGGGATCTCATGTTTTTACCATGACAGCGCCGCCGTCTTACTTAAAGATGGCGAAGTGCTGGCTGCGGTAGAAGAAGAAAGATTCACTAGAAAAAAACACGACAGTGCCTTCCCTGAACAATCCATCCTCTTTTGCCTGAGCACAGCAGGAATTGGATTAGGTGATATTGACTCTATTGTCTTCTACGACAAACCCATTTTAAAATTTGACCGTTTATTAGAAACGTATTTTGCCAGTGCCCCAAAGGGACTAAAATCGTTTCTGCACGCTATTCCCATTTGGCTTAAAGAGAAAATCTACTTTAAGAAAATGCTTAAAGATGGATTAAAAAATATCTCAGATGAAAAAAAGCATCCGCCTGTTTATTTCAGTGAGCACCATCTCTCGCACGCGGCCTCTGCTTTTTTCCCATCACCTCACGAAGACGCTGCAATTTTATGTGTCGACGGCGTTGGTGAGTGGGCGAGTTCAAGTGCCTGGGTGGGATCAAAAAACGATATCAGGCCTCTCTTTGAGATTCAGTTTCCTCATTCATTGGGATTATTTTATTCGACATTCACTGGTTACTTAGGTTTTAAGGTGAATTCCGGTGAATACAAAATGATGGGCCTTGCTCCTTATGGCAAACCCATTTACAAAGATTTAATTCTTAAAGAGCTGATTGCTCTTTTTCCCGATGGAAGTTTTCAAATTAATTTAAAATATTTTAGCTTCACTAGCGAAAGTGGAATGTTTACAGAAGATTTTTGTAAGCTTTTTAACCATGCTCAGAGAAAATCAGAAGATAAAATTGAAGAGTTCCATAAAGACATGGCCGCTTCAGTTCAAGCTGTGACCGAAGAAGTTGTTCTTCACTTGGCCCGTGCAGTGAAAAATCTTTCAGGGAAAAAGAATCTCGTCATGGCCGGAGGGGTGGCACTTAATTGTGTGGCCAACGGAATGCTGGTGAAGTCAGGACTTTTTGATAAGGTTTGGGTTCAGCCTGCCTCAGGAGACTCTGGTGGAGCTCTGGGGTGTGCACTGGCCTTCTATCACTTGCACTTGAAAAAAGAGCGTGTGGTCTCGGCAAACTTTCAAAAGGGTTCAATGCTTGGCCCTAGCTTTTCTAATGAAGAGATTAAAAAGCTTTTAATTAAATATCATTTTTCATACCAAGAATACCTAGACAGCGCGTCCTTAGATGAAGTGCTGGTAAAGGATCATTTAGTGAAAGAAAAAGTTGTGGGCCTTTTCCAGGGAAGAATGGAGTTTGGACCGCGCGCTTTAGGTTGTCGTTCGATCATCGGTGACGCCCGCGACACGAAAATGCAGTCGGTGATGAACTTAAAAATTAAAAAGCGCGAGTCGTTTCGCCCTTTTGCTCCGATCGTCCTGAAAGAGTATGTCGAAGAGTATTTTGACTGGAAGGCCTCTGATGAGAGTCCTTATATGCTTTTTACAGCACCGACAAAATCTAAAGAGCTTCCGGCCACCACTCACGTGGATGGGTCGGCGAGACTTCAGGTGATTGATAAGAATATTCACCCGCGAGTTCACGCTTTGATTTCGGCCTTTAGAAAAGAAACCGGATGCGCAGTTCTCATTAACACTTCTTTTAATGTGAGAGGTGAGCCAATCGTATGCACGCCTTTTGAAGCTTTAAAATGTTTTATGACAACAGATATGGACACGCTCGTGTTGGAAAATTTCATCATCACCAAAGAAAAACAACCCGAAGCGGTGACAAAAGCTAAATGGGAGAGCGCGTATGCAGAAGACTAATACGCCCCCAACAGCTCATGACCTAAGAGTCTTTTCACTGATCGTCGCCATTGGTTTTAGCGTTTTAGGATGGCTGATTCCTTTTTTAAGAGGAAAAGATATTCATGTGCCCTTTCTGATGGTGGCAGGTCTTGTTTTTGTCTTTGGAATGGCGACACCTAAACTCATGGTCAAGCCGCGTGAGATCTGGATTAAAATCGGAAACGTTTTAGGAAAAATCAACAGCACAATTATTTTCACCGTGATCTACTTCACTGTCTTTGCGGGAGTTGGGTTGATTTTTAGAATCATCAAAAGAGACAGACTCTTTACCAGGTTTAAAAGTGTAAAGAGCACACTCGTTATGAAAAACGAGATTTCACCTTTTACTGATCCTTTCTAAGATTTAAAAGAATGAATAAACAAAAGGCGCTACCGCACTTCCCTGAGCGTAGATAACCAGCGCTCCAAAGAGAATTAAAAAGAGCAGAATAGGAAGTAGCCACCATTTTTTATGGCGTCCTAAAAAGCGCAAGAGGTCTTTTAAAGTATCAAGCATAGATTAAATTCTATAGCTTAGATCTTGATAGTCAACCCGTCTTGTAATGAATTGAGGTAAGCTTTAATCGCCGGGATAAGTCCTGCCAGAGTTCCTACTACAAAGATGCCGGCCAGGTACCACCATTCTGTTTTTGAAAGCGGCTCAATTGGCAGATACACTGAGAAGTTTGACTCAAGCCATGGACGGACGAAATAAAGGAGTCCGTACATCGAAGCGACACCAAAGATACATCCCATCAAAACTAAAAAACTTGATTCATAGATGAGCAGGAAGAAAACATGGCGCGAGCTTGCTCCAAGAGACCTTAAAATGGCCATCTCACGTCTTCTTTCGTTGATTGAAGTGTAGAGAGAAATAAGAATGCTCATGACACCAACGAGAAGAACACAAAGGCTCACGAGGAAGAGAATTTGTTCAACGTAGCCGATCGTCTCCCACATTTCCTGAAGAGAAAGGGCCGGGATAATCGCCATCACTGGCTCGTTCGGGTACATATCGATATTTCTTCTCATGCGCAGAACAGCGATGCGCGACTTTAGCTTCACCATAAAAGAAGTGAGCTGAGTGATTTCGATATTTTCTTTTTTAAAGCGCTCTGGATTGATCGCTTCACCACTTGGGACACCTGTTTCCCAGCCAAAGTGAATCGCTTCCATCCCTTGAAGAGTAATGTACACACCAGTATCAATCGGCGTTTGTGTCGGCGCCATGATACCTACGATTTTAAAAGGAGTGTTGTCGTGAGCAAGCACCGCTTCACTTGAAAGACCGTGCGAGATGACAATCGGATCACCAACTTTGTGTTTAAATTTTTTAGCGACTTCAGAACCCAGGACAACATCAAAAGTATCCACTGGAAGGACACCCTCCTGCATTTTGACTTCCTGGTCTCCGCGAAAGCGGTAGTGTTTGTAGAAGTTTTCATCTGTGGCGACCACGCGGAAACCGCGGTAAGCGTCACCTAAAGAAATAGGGATCGTCCACTCAACTTGAGGGTTGGACTTGATATCATTATAAGTCGTCATCTTGATGTTGTTGACCGCTCCACCGATATGGAAAACAGTGTAAAGCAGGAGCTGAAGAGAGCCGCCCTTGGCCCCAACAATCAAATCCGTCTTAGAGATGGTGTTGGTGAAACCGTCTCTGGCCCCATTTCTGATGCGCTCAATTCCCAAGAAGAGAGTGACCGAAAGAGCGATGGATAAAACACACAGAAAGCTAGTGAACTTTCTATTTTTAATAGACTTATAAGTTAGAAAATTAATCATGGTGGTTGATCTCTGGAAGTGAAATGGATCTTTCAAAATACGATCTCAGGCGCTCGTCGTGAGATACAAAAAGCAGGGTGAATTTCTTTTTCTCCCAAACCTTCATTAAGAGCTCCATAAATTCGCGGGTATTTTTTTCATCGAGAGCACTAGTAGGCTCGTCGGCGATGATCATTTCAGGGTTTCCGATCAAGGCGCGGGCAGCGGCCACACGTTGTTGTTGACCAATAGAAAGGTCGGTGACTTGTTTATTGATATGCTCGCGCAGTCCAAGAGAGTCGATGAGCTCTTCGGCCTGGGCGTGGAAATCATGGTCAGCTCTTTTTTTATTGATCATACAAGGAAGAACAATGTTTTCTTTAACCGTCAGATAAGGAATCAGGTTAAAAATCTGGAAGATGTAGCCGATTTTTTCTCCACGCAAATGATCGCGCTTACTTTGAGAAAGTTTGGTTAAGTCTTGCCCCAGAACAGTGACTTCTCCTGAATTGGCCTTAAGCACTCCTGCTGTTAAGTTTAAAAGAGTGCTTTTTCCGTGTCCTGAAGGACCGTAGAGAAAGATCTTTTCACCGGATTCAATAGAGAGCTGGTCAATGTTAATGACCAGCTTTGTATGATTAGGATAAGAGAATTTACATTGTTTTAAAGAGATGGCTTTTGTCATGAGACGCTTCTTGAAATGAGAGCATTATAGTTTAAATTGCTCCACAGCTTTTGTTACATTAATAGTCTTAGTCTCTGAGCCAACTAAGTCAATCTGTAGTTTTTTAATGCGAGTGAAATATTTTTTAATGGCCACTGACACTGTTGAACCTTTTGGGTCTTGAGCGCATGTGATCTTTGCTTTAGCTTCGATGTCACTGTGTATACCTGCTTCTTTTTTTCCTGCTGGTTTTTCATCGTGATCTTCCATTTCCTGCTCAAATGAAGCTTCCCCGATAGAGCAGCCTAGTTTCGCATCTAGAGTGATCAGTTTCGTCAGAAGATCTTTTTTCCAAAGATTTTGAGCGTCGGTGAATGTTTTCTTTTCTTTGTCTGTTTTTGGAGCGTATTCGAATCCGATAAAAGATTCAGTTGGTCCATCGATATCTAGTTCAATTGTTTTTCCATCAACGGCCATTTCTAATTTGATTGAACCGTGTTCATGGGCCCCAAGGCCTTTTCCGTGGTGGTGTTCACCAGCGAATGCTTGAGTAGAGAGAATAAGGGCAAGTACAAGAGTTAGTTTTGTCACGGGTGTGCTCCTTGTGGTGACGGTGGTGTATAAGTCTTCAGTTCTTTCATCTTGAGTCCTTCCATTTTAAAAGATGACTCTAGATCTGCGTTTGTTTCCACCGCAAGCTTTCCCGTGAGCTCGATTGGATAAAACGAAGGTTTAACTTTTGATCCTTTTTTCATTTTCACCAGTACCAATTGGTTTGGTGGTGGAGGTGGAACGTGCATACATGCTGGCACGTATGGCATGAAAAGAAATTCCACAATTTCTTTTGCTTCATAATCAAGCGGCATCATAAAGCCCTTGATCGTCACTTCTTTTCCCAGAACTTTTTGTAGTTCTGGTTTAATGACGTTCTTTTTTGTTTTAGTGTCAAAGTCCAGGGTCTTTAAAGTTTCCCATGGGACATCAAGAGCAAAAGCACTCATTGAAAGTAGTAGTGTCAGTGCTCCCGTAAGCATTGTCTTTTTCATTTATAACCCCTAACTTTTTGCACACTGTTCACAGACAGCGAAGATCTCCAGTCTGTGTTGAATGTTGCTATAACCCTTTTTCTGTAGATTCAATTCAATCTTTTCCATTAGACAATCGTGGAACGATTCGATCTTTTTACAGATTTTGCAAATGATGTGGTGATGGTGGTGGTGAGGATCGTTGTACTCAAAATGGGCCATATCTTTTTCCAGGAAAGAGGTATTGACCAGCTGGGCATCAACGAATTGATTAAGACAGCGGTAAATAGTGGCCTGGTCGCAAGAATTTTTTGGCAATTTTTTGAGGATATCCTCAGCGGTAAAGGGTCCGTGCTCTTTTATTAAGAGACCCAAAATAAGTTTTCTAGGGGCGGTTATAGAGAGCCCTTTTTCCTTAAGAAGCGAAATACAAAGAGCGTCTCGCTCTTGTTCCTTTTTCGGATTTAAAATACCCATAATTTGACCCGTCCTTAGGCGATTTTATAGGGAAAATATTTGATTTGCAAGTGGTTTGCAAATACATTTTTTACCCTTTTTTAGGTTTTCGTTTATCATCTATAGTATGGAATTAAAGATTCTTTTAGTCGAACCCAATGATTCTGTTGGGGAGCTTATAGCCAAGAACCTGGAAAGGGAATTTGGAGCAAAAACCATCCACTATAAAAGTGGGGCCGAAGCCGTTGAGGTTGTCAAAAAGGGCGAGTATTTTGATTTATTCGTTGTCCGCAATAATTCCGAAGAAACGGCGGATCATCCTAGTAAGGCCATCGCGGCCCTTTTTCTCAATGTGATTTATGATGACTCTTTAAGAACACCATTGATTGTTATTGGTGAGTTCGAACACACCTATAAAAAATTTGCGATGGTTTCTGACCGACTGAGAATTGAGGAGCTCAACCGATTGGTGCTGAAAGCTCTTAACCTTAAAAAGGAAGAATTCTCACATCTAAAACTTCCGGACTATATTCCTTTTCCTATCAATTATTTTTACCTAATGAACCTTTCACCATGTGACGTCTATATTAAGCTCGCTAAAAAAAGCGGGGATGAGTATGTGAAGCGACTGCACTTTGGCGAGAATTTTACTAAAGAGAGTTTAAAAAAATACGAAGACCTGGGGCTTAGAGAGTTCTTCATTCTTAAAGAAGAGCGCGAGCTATTTATGAATGGTCTTCTTACTCAATCGCTGAGAAATCTTAAAAAACCTGTAACGATTGATGAAGCCGTGGTGAAAACAGGGGACTCGTTCGTCATCAGCAGCGATCTTATTAAGTCTCTAGGAATCACATCTACCTGCGTGGCCATGGTTGATCAGACTGTTCATCAAATCAGAACGCAGATTACTAAAACGGATAAGCTTGGCACACTTCTTAGAAAACTTTTAGACAATCAACTGAGTTACTCTTATAGAAGATCCTACCTTATATGCCTGATGTCTTACACACTTCTACCCAAGATGGAATGGGGAAGTCAGGATCAGCAGTCAGTAATGCTCGAGAAGCTCTCAATGGTGAGTTTCTTTCACGACATTTACCTGGATGATGAAAAGCTTCTTAAGATTATGGACAACGAAGCTTTAAAAAAGGCCAACCTTACTCCGCGAGAAAGAGATGCCGTTTTAAATCACGCCCATCAGGCGGCCTTATTAGTTCAAAGTTACCCGAGACTCCCGCAAGGAGTCGACATCATCATTAAACAGCATCACGGTGTTTCTAATGGAGTAGGCTTCCCAGAGGCGATCACCGCCGGGATTTCGCCGATGGCGATTTTCTTTGTGGTTATTGAAGATTTTGTGACGACTCTTCTAGAGCAGGGAAATGAACCGAATTTTGCCGTGATTCTCTCGCATCTCAAACTGCGCTACCAACTTCCGACCTACAGAAAAATTGTGGCGGAAATTGAGCACATGTTAACCAAAAAATAATTCCTAAAAATTATAGTTGTAGCCAAAGAGTCCACCGAACTCCAGCTTGTCAGCGTTCATTGTTGGCGAGTTTCTCACATCTTTATTAACCAGCTTGGTATTGAGTGCTCCCATTAATGAAGACTTCTCTGTAAGCTTATAGACCGGAAGAATCCTGACACTTGGTTGAAGGTAGTTATTAAGGTGGTATTCGCGGCGAGTGGCCGTCGCTTCATGAGATCTGACGTTATAATAGTACTCAGCGTACTTATCATCAAACCAATCCAGGCCGAAGTTGGTTAAGAGAAAAAATCTCTCTGAAATTAAGAACATCTTTCCATAATTAAACTGCACCACTGTTCCTTTAGAACGACCGTGTATATCGTGAGAGATATTTAAACCGTAGCTAAAAAACTTTGCCGAGATTCCAGCAAAGGCCGAATCTTTTCGTGGGATCATTCCTGTGCCATGATAGCGATCTCCATCGCGCTTTATAAAAGCTGTGACGTTGGCCATCTTTGAACCAACCGCCATAAAAGAGAGACCTTGAGGCCCAAGAGAAACCCGGCCATAACTTGCTTGCACAATAGGAATAGGTTTGACGAGCCATTTTTTATCCATGTTTTCGTATGTATTTCCTTTGCGCAAATTCTTTTTAAAAACAAAACCGGCGCCAAGTGAAGCACTCCATTCTCGGGCATCTTCGGCGCGGGCAAAAGTTGTTGTCAAAAGGAAAAAAAACAGGAGCAGGGTTGTAGTTTTCATATCTAATGATCATAAAGGATTCCTTAAATAAGTAAAGAGCACTCATTTGCTCGGTTATTTAGACAAAGCTTCTGCAAGAAATTGACAGATTAATTTCCAACCGAAATTTAAAGAAAGTGTCAGGATAGAATTACGTTTTGATTTTCATCGTTTGTTACGGAGGACATATATGAAAAAATCTCTATTACTTAGTTCACTTGCACTAACTATGACACTTTCAACTGCAAGCATCGCTTGTGACCAACACGGAAATTCTGGATTCCTTCCTGAAAACAACCTTTCTATCGGTGTAAACGATAAAATGGCAGGGGATATGACAGAAGAGCGCTTCCTTTCAATCATCGGACGCGTAGAAGCTGTATACTCACCAATCATTTCTGAAATGGGTGCAACTCTAAAGATGAATAACCTTTGGACTAACAACACTGTAAACGCTTCAGCTCAACAGTACGGGACTACATGGCAAGTAAACATGTACGGTGGACTTGCTCGTCACAAACTGACAACTGACGATGGTTTCATGATGGTAGTATGTCACGAACTTGGTCACCACATTGGTGGAGCTCCAAGATACGACAGAAACACTGACTGGGCATCTAACGAAGGACAAGCTGACTACTTCGCAGGTCTAAAGTGTATGAGAAGAGTTCTTCAAAACGACGACAACATCGCAATCGTTGCAGGTATGACGATCGATGCAGAAGCGACAAAACAATGTCAGGCCGTATATAAGTCTGAATCTGAAGTAGCTCTTTGTCAGCGTATTGCAATGGCAGGTAAGTCACTTGGATCACTTCTTGGATCACTTGGTGGAAATGCTAACGTAAACTTCAATACGCCTGATAAAAAAGTTGTAAGACAAACGAACGATGCTCACCCACAAGCTCAGTGTCGTCTGGATACTTACTTCCAAGGTATGTTATGTGATAAGTCGATCGACGAAAATGTTTCTAAAGACGATGCTATCCCAGGAACATGTATCAAGAAAGATGGTTACGCTCGCGGTGTTCGTCCACTTTGCTGGTACAAACCAGGCGCTGGTGAGATCTAATCGTCAAAATAATTACGCCAAAAAATTGACAGTAGGGGCTTCTTCGGAGGCCCCTTTTTTATTTTTCCCCAATGAAAAATCCTTTCTGTCAGTATCCGTCCTGGAATGTCAGGTAATGAAAGAATATTTTCTTTTCCAGATTGATTTTAAATCGCAAGAATTAACTCATTCCTAATATTTGTTACGGAGGACTTTATATGACAAAAGGGATTTTAGTTGCACTGATGGCAACGACTTTATCTTTCCAAGCATTTTCTTGTGACGTTCACGGAACTGGTGGATTCGCTCCAGAAAATAACCTAAAAATCGCTGTAGGCGACAAAGCTGCAAACAACATGACTAAGGAAATGTTCCTTAATGCAATCAGCCGCGTATCTTCTGTTTACGAGCCAATCGTAAAAGAAAAAGGCGGAAAGCTAGTTATGAACAACAGATGGGATGACGAAACAGTTAACGCGTCAGCTCAACAAATGGGTACTACTTGGCAAGTTAACATGTACGGAGGTCTTGCTCGTCACCCTCTAGTCACTGTTGATGGATTCATGATGGTAGTATGTCACGAACTAGGTCACCACATTGGTGGAGCTCCTAGAAAAGGCGGATGGGGATCTGCATGGGCTTCTAACGAAGGTCAAGCTGACTACTTCGCTGGTCTAAAATGTATGAGAAGAGTTCTTGAAAACGATGATAACATTGCAATCGTTTCAAAAATGGAAGTAGATGCTGAAGCAACTGCAAAATGTCAGCAAATCTACAAGTCTGAGTCTGAAATCGCTCTATGTCAGCGTGTGTCAATGGCAGGTAAATCACTTGCTATGCTACTTGGTGACCTAGGTGGAAACTCAAACGTAAAATTCACAACTCCAGATACATCAAAAGTATCTAGAACTAACGACAACCACCCAGCTGCTCAATGTCGTCTTGATACATACTTCCAAGGATCTCTTTGTGATAAAGCGATCTCTGATGATGTAGACGGAAAAGATGCACTAAAAGGTGTATGTCTTAAGAGAGATGGATACGAATTAGGTATGCGTCCTCTTTGCTGGTACAAACCAACAGCTGCTGAACTATAATTTTTCCTAAATAGAAAAGTCATATAAAAAAGGGTCAGATTATTCTGGCCCTTTTTTATTTTTAAGAGTTTTATTAGAACCATGATGAAGACTCTCATTCTCACTGAAAAACCATCTGTTGCTCGCGACTTTGCCATGGCCTTAGGGGCTTCTGGAAGAGGTCAAGATGGCTTTATCGAAAATGACCAATACGTCATTACCTGGGCAATCGGGCATTTGCTTGCTCCTTACGACCCCGAAGACTACGATGCCGCTTACAAGAAGTGGAGTTTAAACACACTTCCCATTATTCCTTCTGAGTTTAAATTTAAAGCTCAGCCTAAAACTAAAAAACAACTTGATGTGATTAAAAGAATCCTCAAGAGAACTGATATTGAAAAACTCATTGTCGCTACCGATGCTGGACGCGAAGGAGAGCTCATTGCCCGCCTGATTTTAAATGAAGGGCGCTCAAAGGTGAAAGCTTTCCGTTTCTGGACATCAGCGGCCCTCACTAAAGATGTTATTCATCAAGAGATGAAAAAGTTAAAACCTCTCTATGAATACGACCGTCTTTTTATCGCTGGTCGCGCCCGCCAGAAGGCCGATTGGCTTGTGGGGATGAATCTCTCAAGACTTGCCACGATTAAACTTAATGATCTTTTTTCTATTGGAAGAGTACAGACTGCGGTTTTAAGTCTCCTGGTTGAAAGAAGAAAGGCGATTGATACCTTTATTCCGCAGGATTATTTCGAGTTCAAAGGGAAATTTAAATTTAAAAATGGAATCGTTTCGGCCTATTGGTTTGATCCAAAGAAAAAAGAAGATGAAAAGAGGCAAGACAAGCGCGATTTTTTCGATGATCTTCTAAAAAAAGTTCAAAATAAGAAAGCTGTCATTACTGTCTTAAATGAAACAGAAAAGACTTCTTACCCACAGGGTTTATACTCTCTGACTGAGCTTCAGAGACAGGCCAACATGCTTTATGGCTTTTCGGCCTCAAGGACGCTGGAGATTGCCCAGTCTCTTTATGAAAAATACAAGTGTCTTTCTTATCCGAGAACTGATTCAAAAGTAATGGCCACTTCATCGTTTGATATGGTGAGGGGATTAGTTTTTAAATTTAAAGAAATCTATCCGGAACATTTTGAAAAATTTGCTGGTTTTAAAGTCAGTGTAAAAAATAAAACAGTCTTTGATGATTCAAGACTGACGGATCACCACGGTTTAATTCCTTTAAAAGACTTTAGCGGTGATGAGTCTTCTCCTGAAGGAAAGATTTTTCATTTGGTTTTAAAGCGTTTTATTTCAAACTTCCTGGAAAACCACCGCTACCTGGAAACAGATGTTGAAATTACGTGCGAAAATAACCTTTTTAAGGCCCGTGGGAAAAAGATTATCGAGATTGGTTTTAAAGCACTAGAGGGGAGAGAAAGTGAAGAGATCCTTCCGGAAATCACACTTAATGAAGAAGGTGTTTTTGGAAGTGGAGAAGTGGAGTCGAAAAAGACTAAACCTCCTTTTGAATACACTGAAGCCTCACTTTTATATGATATGACTAATCCAGCAACTGTCTCTTATACACATCTCCGAGCCCACGAGACGCTCAGTTATC
>CAXHHE010000055.1:0-13138 GCA_964016365.1 uncultured Bacteriovorax sp.
ACGCGATAACTGAGCGTCTCGTGGGCTCGGAGATGTGTATAAGAGACAGAGTCTCCTGTCTGTAGAGTTCCGGAATTGTCTTGATATTCTTTTTCGGCCATTGCTTCAAAGAGAAGCTCACGGCTTTCTTCCAGGTCAATTTGATCGATATCAAATGAGGCCTTGATTTCTTCCATAGTCATTTTTGAATGCGGTTTTTGTTTGAAGAGTTTTTCAGTCGCTTCAAGATGTTTTTCAAAGAGCCCATTTTCCTGAGCATAGTGCAGAAGTTCAGCAACTTCTTCTGCCAGTTTTGGATCATTCTTCATTGTTTCAAATTTCTTCTGCATTTCTGCATTGTCGTCATTGAAAAAATACGAGTAAGCTCCAGATGGCCCAAGGTCGGCAACGGCAGCATTGAAGTAGGTAAGTGGTGCGCGCACCGTCCATGGATTAAGTCTTGGATTAGAAGTCACGAACGTTCCACCGACATAAGTGAAAATCCCGGAAAGGGCGAGTTCGAAATACATTCCCTTCATCCACTTTGAATCTTTTTCTTCATCCTTGTGAGTGTAAGCATAAGTGACAGCTGTCGAGGTCATTGAACCGGCCGTTAATGCCCAGGTCAGTTTTTTAGAAAGGCGAAGATCGGCCGGAGTTGGCTTTTTTTGTAAGTGAGATTTACAACTCATATAAAGCTTCTCATAGAGAGCAATCTTCTTTTCAAGATTCATTTTTTCAGCAGCTGATTTTGAAGCTGCAATTTGCTTAGCACGGTACTTATCAATTTTCTTTTTATGAGAAAGGAAGCGGTCCCAGTTTTTATTTTTTAAATCAACTGGCTCACCTTTAACAGTTTTTACAAACTCTGTAATCAAGTCATCGCGAAGAGCTTTATCATCCTGACTAAAGAGATAAATCGCACGCATTGAGCGAATTTCTTCATCGTTAAGTGTGTTGAGATCAATGGCACGAAAAGCGAAGAAAAAATCTGAGAGCTGATCTGTCGTTGTTTCTAGTTGAAGCCGCTTATTAAAAGTTTCAGCATTGAAGCGGGAAGGAGCTAAAAATGGAGTGAGGATTTCTTTGCAGCTTTCTGGTTTTGCCGCAGGTCCGCGATCCATATGTATTGGAGACGAGCAGGCCGAGAAAAGAAGAGTTAAAACGAGCAAAGCTGGTGTTGTTTTCATTCCCAGCTAATCGGCTAGTAAACAAAAATAGTAAATCGCTCGGGTGAACCGAGCAGATTCCACTCATAAAAAAAGAGGGCCTAGTAGACTCGGTTGAAAAAACAGTCCAGTGGACTGTTTTTACTTCTTTTGCAGATTAAAAACACTGAACCAATTTTTATGAGTTCAACCGAGCAGATTCCACTCATAAAAAAAGAGGGCCTAGAGAAGTAGACCCTCTTAATCCCCCCAACACAACCCTACTTGTATTGAAGAGACAAAGGACCTCACATTCATAGGCCCCCTGTGTACTTAAAAATTTAATTACTCACTATCAGATTGTTGTTCCTGATTTTGGTCTTGCTGTTCCTAACCACGCCCCCCAGGAGGTGGCCCCTTAGGTTTTTCCACTCCGCAGGCACTGAAGGCCGCTTCCATAGCTTCACGTGATGGTCTATTTCCGCTTCCAGGTGCGCCGATTTTTCCTTCTAAACAGCTTTTTTGAGCGTCTGTGAGTTGTGGTCCGCCGCCAGGTCCTCTCTGACCGCGTTCACCGGCGATTGCAATAGACAGGCATAAACTTAAAGCAAAGAGCATTGTTGATTTCATATCTCATCCTCCGTTGAAACAAGAATAAGGCAGAACTATTGAAAGATTATGGAGTGGGTAAGGGATTGATATTAAAGACAAAAAAAGCCCTTATTTTTACTACTTAAAATAAGGGCCTTTTAGTGTGTGTGCTAAACCTTTGGAGGGTTTTGTAGCTTGTTAGTCGATAACTTTATTTTGAACAACGATCAGAGCAGAAAACGCTGACTTCGTTGCGTACATTTGGTTTCCTTGAGCGTCTAGCATCGCAGTTCCATTAACGTTGAAGCGAGGGTTTTTTGCCCCTTCAGTTTCCTGAATGCGGTAGAACAAATCAGAAGCTAGTGAGCTTGGAAGACGAACACATCCACCAGAAGCTTTTTTACCTAGCATTCCTTCTGTTCCTTTTGGAGCTTCGTGAAGAGCGATGCCACCGTTAAAGAAGATAGCAAATGGCATTTTAGTTCCACCTGTTAGCCATGAGAATCTTCCACCGTAAGCTGAAGACCTGTGGTCTTTGCTTAGGAAAGTTGGAGTGTAGTATCCAGTTGGAGTCACAGTCCATGAGTCTGCTTTGGAGTGGTGTTCACCTTTTCTTTCGAACTCATCTCTACCTGTAGAGATTTTTTCTTCTCTGATTAACTGGCCATACTCGTAGACTTTAATTGTCTGAGCGTCTTTGCCTGTATTGGCCTTGTTAACAACAACAACGTAACGGAATTCTTTCGTCCATGGTTGTGTTTCAAAAGTTTTTGTTGTGAATGTCACGTCGACATCAACTGGTCTTGTTGTTCCCAGAGTTGCCCCTGCCATGTCTTGTGCAGAAACTGTGAGCGCACTTAGTGCGAAAATCATTGCGAATAACGTTTTCAATGGAATCTCCTCGTTCATTAAAACAGTGGGAGGTTAGTAACACTATAAGCGTGGTAAGGCATCCTAAATCTTTAGGGGTAAATTTGTTTATCTTTAGAACTTGCTGATAATGCGTTTGGTGTTGGAAATTTTTTTTACTGACATCTTTTGCAGCAATGCAGTATAACCCAAGTTTTTTTGTCGCCTTGTATCCAGATTGCCTTTGTCGGATGTTGCCACAAAGCAACACTTTGTTACCAAAAGTCTTTTAAATTTTCCAAACCCAACGATAATGGATTCATGGAAACAAATACAATTGAGACTAGCCACTCACAATTATGGTTAGAAAATTTACTGGCCGAGAAAACGAAAAAAAATCCGCAATTCTCTCTTCGCGCTTTTGCCAAGATGGTGGATGTGAGTCCGGCGGTTCTTTCAAGAGTTCTTTCTGGAAAAAGGAAGATGACTTTCAATCTGGCAACGAGAATCGCAGATGCACTTCACATGGGGCCGATTGAAAGAGAAACGCTTTATTCTTTTTTCACTGACCCGCAATCTGATGAAGAGAAGACTGATAGACACGAAAAAGAACTAAGCATTGATTGTTTTAATGCCATGAAGGAGTGGTACCACTACGGTATTACCCAACTTCTTTTTATGCAATCATTTCAGGAAGACCCTAAGTGGATTGCGAAAATGCTTTCGATTACTGAACTAGAGGCCAAGATGGCGGTTGAGCGCCTGCTTCGTTTAGGGATTTTAGATAGAGATGAAGAAGGGAAATTATTCAGGACTTCAACTCATCTTTCAACCAGCACTGATATTGCTTCAGCAGGCATCAGGCATTTTCAAAAACAAATTTTAGAAAAATCAATTGAGTCTTTAGAAAAGGATCCTCTTTTAGAAAGAGATATCACTTCCATTACTGTCGCGATAAATGAGGAGCGTATCCCTGAAGCTAAAAAAGAGATCATGAAGTTTAGAAAAAGAATGGCGGAGTTTTTAGGAGAAGGTGAGAAGACCAGAGTGTACAATCTGGGCGTTCATTTAATTCCTTTGAGCAAGTCAACAAAAGGGGATGTTTAATGAAGTCTATTTATATTGGATTAATCTTAATGGCTTTAAATCCTTCCACTGTATTTGCCAAGGGTGGTGATGATGCTGGCAATGGTGGATCAGGTTTACTTAAACGCTCCCTGTTCAGCAGTACTCGTGCATATCAAAGGCCGGGAAATATAGTCCTGAGAACGGAGGTGTGGAAATCACATCATACGCGAGACAATTTTTTTACTATTTAAATGAAGTTATGCCAGAGCCTATTTAGGGTAATCCTTTTTACGTCTGTCATGATGCTCAACTTTATGGAGAAATAGACTCTATCGAGTTTCCACGTTTAGATTTGATTTCTAATATTTTTCCCGTCTATAGCAGATTTGATTCGCGCTTCCTGAGCGATTCATCAGGTAAAATGCAGATTGATAGAATAATTCAGGAAAGAGTCTTAAAGGAGATAGGTGTGAATTATCAATCAGACCTCTTTTTTAGATATAGATTCAATGGCAACAGTTTTGGTTACGTTGTAAGACCATTTCTGGATACTTATACAAATAGCTACTATTGGCCTTCGACCAACAACTTCTTTATTTCACCCGTGTTAAAAATAATTACAGAGTATACAGGGGAAACAGAAGGGTTGTACTTAGGGGAGATGGAGCCTCAGAGGCTTGTCACACCAAATGAAAATAGAACTATTGTGGCAAAGCTTCAGGTTGCTGAAAAAAATATCATGAAATATGGTTTTTACATTAGAGACGGTCAGAAAAAAAGACTGGAGTATGAAGATCAAATAGAGACAGAAACGATTTACTTCTACTTCCCATTCAGTGATGTGCAAGACCCATTGGTAAAAGGAAGTAGAAAAATTGTGACTGTAAAATTTGCGGATCCTGACAGTTATACAAAAAAACTTGGGTGCGTGTTTAGTAAAAATTAAGGAACATCAAGTTGAAAGTACTCATATTAATTTTTTTTAGTTTTTTATTAATATCAACAGCATCTGCAGGCCTGGAAGAAATTTTTGGCAATGCTGAAATTGGGGATCAGTGCGGAAGTGATTACCAATGTCAAACTCTATGCTGCAAAGGAAATAATGGAGGCAGTTTAACTTGTGCTGAACATAATTCGCAGCAATCATGTTCAAAGCCAGCTGGTGAAACATGTATTTCCAATGAATTTTGTAAATCGGAGTATGTGACCGTTTGTAAGGTTGTAAGAACTGGAGTTGGGGCAGATGGTTCACCTATGTGTGTACTCAGATGTCCGCCAAATTTGGTAAAAGGATCATGTGTGAATAATATTTGCCGACCTCCTATTGCACCTCCAGTCCCATCATTTGATCCAAAAGATTGTTCGAATGCAGTAGACCCTTAGTTGCAAAAGGCCCCCTAGAGGGCCTTTTTTATTGCTGACGACATCTTTTTAAAACTTCTTTGATCTGATCTCTTGCGATTTTTAAAGGAAGTTGTTTTTTTATAATGTTAGTTAGAATGACTTTGTCGGAGATTGATAATTCACAAAAGTCAGATTCAGTGTAACAGTTCACATGATCCTTAAAAGCCCTGGATTCAATTTGCTGGCAGCTTAAATGAGGATTGTCCATGTAAGAGCGGTAGATCTCATCCTGAAGACAAAAAGCATTTTTGGCTAAAAAATCTTTTCCTCTTACTGAGAAACGGTAAGCTTTTGCTTTTAAGAATTGTTCGCAATAAAAGTAACCAAAATCTTTGGCATAACCGGCCGGACCGCAAGGAATAGTTTTCTCTAGTGAGAGATAAAAATTGCAGGACCCATATTCTGGGGCCTGCAATTCTGCTTTGACATTAAAAGAAAATAAGAGGCATAGGATAAACGTCTTCAAGAGAGTTTATTTGCCGTTTCTAGCATCCCAGTTGATATCATCAAGAGTTCCAAAAGTGAAACCTTCGCTGATTAACTGAGGGATGTACTTCGCTAGCATTTCTGCTGATTGAGGACGAAGATCGTGCATCAACACAACTCCACCTTTTGTCTTACGAGATTCATACATATATCCAGATAGACACTCATCGATTGTCATCTTCTTGCTCCAGCAGGCCCAGTCAGCCGCTTGCACATATTGTCCGTCTTTTAATTCAACTTCACCACCGATGTCCCAAAGGATTGGTCCAATGTATTGTCTTCCAACTTCTTCTTTGTTTAGAAGATCAGCAAACTTATCATCCCATGCTCCTTCCGGCGCTCTGAAATAGAAGTTTTTACCGTTAGACATATATGGAGCTAAGATAGTGTGGGCATCAAGAACTTCTTTCTTAACAGTTCTTTTCCAAGAGAAGAATGAAAGGTCTTTTAGTGCGTGGTGATCAAGAGAGTGGTTAGCTACAATGTGGCCTTCAGCTAAGATTCTTTTCATGATAGCTGGGTGGTCTTTAGCGTTGTTGGCGATAACAAAGAAAGTCGCTTTTACGCCATATTCTTTTAGAGTATCAAGAATTTTTGGAGTAACAGCAGCAGTTGGACCATCATCGAAAGTAAGGATGATTTCCTTTGAACCGCGGTGAAGTCTTTCCATGTTCCCTTGAGAGAAGACTTTGTCCTGGGCATTTTCATCTTGTTGCCCAATGATTTTGCCTGAGAAATCAGCGAAAGCGCTTGCTGACATTAAAAAAAGTGCAGCTAGTAAAGTTGTTTTCATTTGAGAGTCCCCTTTTGACATTGTGTGAATGTGGGGGTCTTATACTAAAATTCAAAATTCTTGTCCTAGGGGGTGAAATTCTTTCACGGGGGATGCCTCTGAATGAGTATTTTTTTCATGGAGAGCAGACAAATGCGGGCAATTTATGGTTTAAACGCCCAAAATAATTCGACTTCATTTACTAATGAGGAATCTATGAAAAAGATGATTGCGTCTGCACTATTCTTAAGCTCTATCAGTGCTTTTGCTTACAACACTGAATACGCACAATTAAGACCTGGAAAAGAAATCCTGGTAGATGTTGCTAAAAAAGACGTTATTTCTTTAACTTTAGAAACAAACAGCAAAGATGGAAAGGCCGAGCCAAAGTACACATTAGTAAAACAGTGGAGTAACTTTGAGTGTGAATACAAGCAAACTCTTCTTCTACACTCAGGATACAATATCGAAAGCAAAACTTATAAAAGAACTTGGGAAATCCAGGTAACATGGACTCCGGGAGCTGATCTTTCTGGGTGTATCGTAAAAGTGAGTTTCCCGGGAATGGCAGACTCTCGTGCTGAACTTTTCATGAACTACTAAAATATGAAAAGTCACTTCGGTTACATTTATCCAACAAAAAATATGTCAGTTCTCGATCTGAATATGACGACAATTCGCGATTTGGATGAGAGCATTGATATTTTGTGCGCGCACTTCGGTGAAGATGACCAAGACCAATCTTTAGCTGAAGAGCACTGCCCTTATTTTGGAGTTCTTTGGGAGGCGGGGATTGGCTTAAGCCAGTTTCTAACACCAGAGATGTGTGAAGGGAAAAAAATCCTGGAGATCGGATGTGGTCTGGCATTGCCAAGCTTTGTGGCTTCAAGATTTGGGGCCGATGTCATTGCGACAGATTTTCATGCTGATGTGCCACTTTTCTTAGAAAAAAACCAAATTGATAACCAAGTTAAGTTTCAATACGAAGAGATGAACTGGCGTTCTGAAATTGAGCGCACGAAAAATAACCTCGGCACATTTGATCTCGTTTTGGGCTCTGACATTCTTTATGAAAGCCAGCACCCTCTTCAAGTGGCCCAGGCCTTGATTGCCTTTTTAAATCCTGGAGGAAAAATTATTCTTTCTGACCCGGGAAGGGCCTATATCCAGAAATTTGTTTCTTCGATGAGAGAACTTGGCTATCCGGAAGAAATGCAGACGATGAGAGTGAATGCGAAATTCACTCCGAAACAAGTAGACCGCGAAATCTTTTTATTTGAATTTAAAGCTTAGGAGCACACACATGAAGGCATTACTTTTTAGTATTTTATTAATGGCAAATACTGTAATGGCAGGAGAGAGTGGTGTTTGGCTTAAGTCAAATGATGAAGACTCTGTTGTTGCAAGACTACCTCGTTTAATTATGGCGACTTTTGTTGACCAAGGATTCAAACAAAAAGAAATTTCTCCTGGGATTTTTGAACTAAAAGTTTCTAACGTAAGATGCGACTATTTATCTAGGGATTCAGCTTATCCGGATCTTCCAACAGCAGGACTTCCAAGTGTAAAGTGTTTCACTGATGCAGTTTTAGAGATGAACGGGAAAGGAACAAAAATTCAGGAAGGTCGTTACCTGAATGAACTTTTTAATACGATTCAAGAAAAAAGAGACCTACCAATTACTGACTGTGCAATGGGGGGGAAGTGTGTTTCTTTCGTTTCAACAATTCAGTGTTGGGTTGATTTAAATATGGAAGAAATGAAAGACGCTTATTCTTGTTTCTTAAAGTAAAATATCTTCGAAAAAAGCACCGCGACCGATTTCATCATCGATCACATGAATCTCCAGTACCCATAATGTGGGTGTTGGGGAAAAATCAATATTACCTAATTTTTCTTTTGAATGGACAGCGTGAGGGAAGTCGCCAAGTCTATGGCCGTACATATTGCTATTGAGTCTCAGGTTTAATTTTTTAGCTTCATTTTGAGCGAAAGCATAAAGCTCTTTGCCCGTTAACTTTTGCTCTTTCCACACTTTTTGAGTGGTGTAGAAAATGGCCTTTGCACTCTGAGCAAGGTGTTTATGCTTTGGATCGTGTCCAATAGTAAAAGTCTCTCCGAAATCGCCTTCGTGGTTGTAGTAAACCGGGCCGATATCAGCAAAGAAAACATCATCTTCGACAATGGTGTAGTCGTCAGAATTATCACGGAAGTTTTTTGTGGTGTTTGGGCCGGCTCGGAATTTTGTTGGGTGCCATCTTTTTTCAAGGCCTGAATCATCCATCATAATTTCTAGAAGTGTGCGACCTTCTTTTTCAGTCATACCTGGAGTGATTTTTTTAGCAAAACTAGCAACGACCTGACGGGTTTTTTCCTGCGCGCGCAGGTAATCATCCAGGTTAAATTGTTCGCCTCTATTTTCTAGAGGGGAGCTCATTTATGGGGGCCCGGAGGGCAAATTGCGCAGCCGTAGTCCGAGTCTTCGTGTTCATCGATCTCGTCTTGCAGGCTCTGCTGATAAGCTTTGATCTCTGTGTCGTCAGCGCCAAGTGAGCGGATCAAAGTTTCGGCAAGCCCTGGAGCCACCACTTCGATATCTAATCCCGCTTCTTCCATTTGCGTAGCAAAGGCATAAGCATCGTTAATTTTATCGATGGTTGTTTCGAAGAGGCTGGTGCCAGATAATGAATCAATGACGCGAACTTGGTTTGACATTTACCAAGACTAACAAGAGAATGCTCCCATGGTAAAGAGAGTTTTTTATATCGAAAAAGAAAAGTTTTTGCGTTCAATGATGGAGTTGGCACTGCGAGCTAAAAAGGCAGAAGTCTATACTGTTGAAACCTTGAACGAGAACTTTTACTTGATTGATGACCTCAAACCTAACCTGATCATTTTCGACCTGGACAATAACCCGGCAGACCTAGAAAGACTCTATGAGTACTCACAGGGGACTAAACTAGTGGCCACTGGGCCAGTTGGTTCTGAGAATTCCCTGGATAATAGGGTCTCTGGCTTCATTCCTAAACCCCTTGTGGCCCATAATCTGGCCGAGAGGGTTCTTGCCTTAATTGACTAAATTAGTTTTAGAGAATTTTTGTCCTCTTCCAAGCAGATTTTAAGGGATAACTTAAAATAGGATTATGACAAATCAAAAACTTGGAATCCTTAGAGAAAAGAATGCATTCGTCGTTTTTCTCTCTCAACTTTTATCAACCGTCTGTGACAAGATGATGTCCATTGGACTCGTCTGGTATCTCACCACCATGTATTCGATCAATATCGTTCCATGGTTTTTAGCGGTGAGTTTTTTACCACACATCTTCATGTCGTTTTATTCTTCCAAGCTCATCGGGCGATTTGGAATTTTAAAAACAGTCATCGTCTCTGAATATTTTAGGGGAGCTGTTTTACTCGCGCTTTTCGGCGCCTTGTTTACTGTTCCTGAAAAGAGTAATGCCTTTTTGATGTTTTTATTTGCAGCCTCTTTTTTAGTAGGAATAGGCTCGAGTGTTTTTAACCCGGCGATTCTATCGCTGCCGCCACTTTTAGTTGAAGACGAAAAAATTGCTCCACTCAATGCTTTGTTAGACACCAGCTTTTCAATTTCAAATATTTTAGGGGCCGCTTGTTCCATTTTCTTACTTAACATTTTTGATATCAAGGTTTTGATTCTTATCAATGCTGTGAGTTTTATCATAGCAGCGCTTTTGCAAGGAATGGTAAAACTTATCAAGACAGAAGAGAAGGCCTCGGAGGATGCAGAGGTGATGGGGCCAATGGTCGTCTTAAAAAAATACCCAGCTATTGCAAAAATGCTGATGAGCTTTCTTTTCATCAACGTCGTTTTTACTCCGATTATGGTTATGATCCCTTGGTATGTTGAGAATGTTTTTAAGGGCAACGGAAGTGACTTGGCCATGATTGAAGGAGCTATGGGAGTCGGGGCCTTTTTAACGGGAATGTTCTTATCTCTAAGCGCTTTTACTGTGAGAGAAGAAAAACGTATCGGAATGATTGCGATAATTTGTTTCTTATTTGGTCTTTTCTTTCAGGTCTTCTCATTCTCTAAAACCACAGGGGAAGCATCCTTACTCTTATTTTTAATCGGGGTACTGAGCACATTCTTAAACGTTCAGGTCTTAACTTATTTCCAGACATCACTTAAAGAAAGCGAAGTGCCTTCGATTATGGTGGCAGTCAATATTATTTCTGCCGCTTCTATGCCACTTTCTTTTGCTATCTCAGGAGTTTTACTCCCAGTGGTAGAAGTTCCAAAGTTTGCTTTAATCTGCGGTCTCTTGACCATGCTGATTGCGTTTTTTATGCCGAGTTTTTTAAAGACTAAACCATCAAGTGAGAATGTATGACGTTTGGAAACAATGAAGTGATTGAAAGAGCAGTGATCGGCGATGTTGATGAAATCATCAACCTTTATCGCGCGGTTTATGGGAGAAAGTATCCTATCTCTTACGGGACAGACCCGGAACTTTTATCGCGCTCGATTCAAAACCACGACACTCATATGGTGCTTGTGGCCCGCGACCTCAATCAGAAAGTGATTACAGGGGCGCTAATTACCGAGATTGATAAAGAAAATAAAATTGGAAAGCTTGTGGGTCTTGTCGTTCATCCAAACTTTCAAAAGAATAAGATTGGGAATCACCTGGTGGTTTATGTAGGAGAGCATTTCCTGGAAAAGGAGAGTGAACTCAATTCTCTTTATGCCACAACTAGAACTAACACAGTTGGGCCTCAAAGAGTCTTTATTAAAAACCAATACCTGCCATTAGGGATTTTTCCCAATGCTCACCGTTTGAGTCAGTATGAAACAGTGACTCTTTTTGCCAAATTTAGAAAAGGACTTTTGGAAAAACGAGTACCAACAAAAGAAGTCTCGCAGTCATTGATCCCCATGTATAACATCCTTCAAAATATCGTTCCAGATTTATCGATTCCAGCGGGCGTACCACTAACAACAGTAGAAGTTCCATCGACAACAGAAGCCTGGGACTTTGAAATCATCCGCGCACCCCTCTATGTATATAGAAAATTCCTGGAAACATTTCCTGATCCAAAGGATCGCTTCTTTCCTTTTCACACACCTAATATGCTGATTGCGGACAAGAAGGGGAGAATTGAGATTTTTGCTTATTTTAGTAAACGCGATGGTTACTGCACCTTGATTAAAGCAACAAAACCTATTTCTGAACTTGCGGGGAGTTTAACGAGTCTTTACATGCAGCTCGATGATATCGGGGTGTCTTACATTGAAGTTCTTATCAACGTAAAACTCACACAATTTATTGAACCTCTGCTGGCCGGTCAGTTCGTTCCAAGTGCCCTGTACCCGGCGATGAGAGAAGTAGACGGCAAGTTTGAAGACTACATCGTTTTAAGTAGAACAATGGAACCTTTAAACTTTAGAGGAATGGCCGTTATTTCTCAGTTTAAACCTTTTATTGATCAGTATGTGGATACCTGGAAGCAGGTGAACCTGGATACTATCGAGGTTATTTATGGAACAAAATAAACTTAGAGTCCCAAACAGCGATAAATTAAAAAGTGTTCAGTCCCTGTGCGATCAAAGTGATCCGTACAGTGGATTTAAAAAAAGTGATGATGATTTTATCAAGGCCATGAAAGAGATTTCGGCCTGGCATATTGAAAAGAGTGATTTCTACCGCGACTTAAGTCACTCGCAGAAATTTAGGCCTGAAGATATTAAAACACTTGATGACTGTCTGAAGATTCCACACCTGTGGGCACATTTCTTTAAAGGAAATGAGATTTTATCAGTGCCGCCTTCAGAAGTGTTTTTACACCTGACTTCTTCGGGAACGACAGGGCAGAAGTCTCAAATCTTTTTTGACGAATGGACGATTCGCTCAGCTCAAAGGATGGTGGACTGGATTTTTGAAAAATACGGTTGGGTGAGCGAGACGCAAAAATGCAATTACGTTCTTTTTAGTTATCAGACAGAAGCAAGTTCAAAACTAGGAACGGCCTACACGGATAACTTTCTTTGCAAATACGCTCCGATTAATGAAGTTTTTACTGCTTTAAAACTAACAGGAAGTGGTGGACACGAGTTTGATTGTTTTGGGACAATTGATGCTTTTAGAAGATTTGCAGAGCAAGGACTTCCTGTCAGGCTTTTTGGTTTTCCGGCCTTCTTTTACTTTGCTTTAGAGCGCATGAAAAAGTTAGGGCTTCCGCCTTTAAAGTTCCACAAAGACTCAATGGTCTTTCTGGGAGGAGGTTGGAAAGGAAATGCAGATAAGCAAATTGAAAAAAATGACTTATATGAATTAGCAGAAGAGATGCTGGGCATTCCTAACGATAGGCTTCGCGACGGGTTTGGTTCAGTTGAGCACTGTATTCCTTATGTAGAATGCTCACAGCATGAATTCCATGTTCCTATATGGTCGCGTGTTTTTATCCGCGATGTTGAAACGCTAAAACCATTAGGTTTTAACCAAAAAGGGTTTCTGCATTTTGTTTCTCCTTACATTACCAGCATGCCTGCTCACTCGGTGATTATGGGGGATATGGCCTCTCTCCATGAGAAATGCAAGTGCGGGATGGAGACACCATATTTTAAAATCCACGGAAGGGCAGGAGTGTCTAAGAATAAAAGTTGTGCACTAGCGGCCTCTGAACTTTTAAAAGGGAAGGCGTCATAATGAGTGCAAATCTTTGGGCCGGACAAATTGTTTCCGACGATCAATTTAAAAATGAGATTAATAAGCACTTTGAGAATTCACTTTTTTGGGCAAAACCACCGCTGTCACACTATGTGCTGTTTGATGTGGTTAAGAAAATGCAAGAAGAACTTAAA
>CAXHHE010000056.1:0-12987 GCA_964016365.1 uncultured Bacteriovorax sp.
CACAGAAGCCTTCGTCGGCAGCGTCAGATGTGTATAAGAGACAGTTGATAGACTCAATGATATGCCTAAGACCCGCGAACTGACCAGCGTCTCGCAAACAGCGAAGCTAGAGCTTGCGCTTCAAAGTATGGCCGAAGGGGAGACAGACGACTTGGATTTCTTAGACAAGATCAACGACTTCATTCAGACGGCAACTAATGAGTGGAAGGCGATTGAAGGTGTCCCTCGTGATAAATCAAAACCAAAATCTTACGGTGGAAAAACCTACGGGCCAAAAGTCCCGGCGAAGTTCTCGAACCTTGGGCCTTGTCCTATTTGTGGGGCCGAGATTAAAGACTTTCCAAAATCCTACAGCTGCT
This sequence comes from uncultured Bacteriovorax sp., assembly GCA_964016365.1. Lineage (GTDB taxonomy): Bacteria > Bdellovibrionota > Bacteriovoracia > Bacteriovoracales > Bacteriovoracaceae > Bacteriovorax. The sequence continues at coordinate 360 of CAXHHE010000056.1, forward strand.
CTCGCTGGAAAGAAGGTTGTCAGTTCACGATCTGGAAAGTTGTCGCTAAGAAAAAGCTCAGCGAGTCTCAGGTGAAAAAGCTCATGACTGATAAAAAGACTGACCTGATTAAAGGCTTTAAGTCGAAAGCGGGAAAACCGTTTGAAGCTTACTTGACGATGAATAAAGAAGGGAAAGTCGAGTTTGAGTTTCTTCCGAGATAAATAAACAAGAAATAAAAAGGCCCACACTCCGTGGGCCCCTTTTCCTAGATCTTCGTGCTCTCAGAGAAGAAGTTCAGTGGCTGGCGTACGTCGACCAGACCTCCTCCCTTCGGTTTTGGGAAATCAATAATTCGTAAAATGTTGGCCATGCACGAGATCCCTTTTGGAGAAAACTGTGCTTGCGCCGTTTTGATATTAACTGTGGAAACTTTTCCATCACCTTCAATACGGAAGTTCAAGTCGACGATCCCTTTGATCTTTTCTGAATGTTCTTGAAGCTCCTGTTGGTAACAGAACTTAAACTGTGGCAGATACTCCTGAAGAATTTTTCTTAAGACTTCAGGCTCAATTGATCCCATAACAACAGTGTCTGCCTGAACGAATGCTGTATCAATTCCTTTTTTGTTAGCGAGACCTCTTGTCGTCGTAGAGCGGTCGTAGTTACCGACAGCATCTTTACCCAATAGGTGTCCCGATCCATCGCCGATTCCGGCAGGGGCGCGGTAGTCTCCGGTTAAATTAGAACCTTTGTTACCAATTCCCGTACCACTAGTTAACCCGCGACTTCCCTCAGTCCCAGCTCCGGCAGCAATTGTCATGGTGGCACTGTTACCCATTAGTGCCTTCAGTCCTTTACCTTTAAATTCGTATCCCTTTTGAGCAGAGTCCCCAAGTCCTGTCGCACCAGCGACGTTTGGACTTGAAAGTGGTCCTGCTTTGGCCGATCCCTTCTTAGACTTCTGAACTTTTTGGTCCAGGGCCTGAGTAGGGTCGCCGGTTTTTCCTGCTTCATTGGTTGTGACTTTCTGGACCCCAGGATCCGTCATCGTCGCAACTTTTTGCAGTTGTTCCTGCTTTTCAATCTTCTTCTTTAGCTCCTTATATGAATCAGGAGGCGTAATGAAGTTCATTTTGATTGCTGCAAGTTTTTCTTTCTTTTCTTCCTCGATCTTATGAGCGGGGAATTTCACTACAAACACTATCGCATGGAGAAAGAGAGAGGCCATGATCGCTTTTTTGATAAAATCGCGGTTGGACTCATCTTTGGTATAGTGTCTTGTAGGTATGACCAGCTTAGCTTTGATTTTTCCGCTATGATGGTTCACTTTTATTGGTCTTAATGTTGGTATCATGAGCGCACCACCTACAACTTAGTATTAGTTCTTTTTGCCTTCTTCAGCGGCGATTGAGAAGTTTTTAGCTCCTGCAACTTTCGCCATATCCATCAACTCAACAGCTCTCCCTAAATTTGCAGCAGTGTCTCCTTCAAGGATAACTGAGTCGGTCTTTAGGTTTTTAAGCTCGCTGGCGATTTTTCTAGTGATCTCTTCTGGAACTACGGCTTTCCCTTGAACGGCCACTTTCCCATCTTTGCCAAGAGAGATTACCAGGATCTCGGCTTCTTTCTTTTCATTTGTCAGCGCTGTTTTTGGAAGTTCGATGTCCATTCCTGATTCCAGTGCTGCTGTCGAAGAAACCATAAAGATAATCAAAAGTACTAACATAACGTCGATAAGCGGGGTCATGTTAATGTCTGCTACGATATCCTCATCATTATCATCATTTCCAACTTTCATACTCATATAGAACTCCTGCGGTGAAGATTAATGTCTACTAATAATTATCTCTTGATCGAGTTGAACTGATCGGCCATGTCACCAAGAGAGTGTTTAAACTCTTTTGCCGTAGCAGCAACTTTTACGTTGAGATAGTTGTAGAACATAACCGCGATAACCGCGACCGCAATACCAGAACCTGTTGCGATCAGGGCCTCAGAGATTGATCCGGCAACAACCGAGAACCCGGCCTTACCAGACGAACCGATTTGTTTAAATGATTCCATGATCCCCCAAACTGTACCAAATAGTCCTACGAATGGTGCAGAAGAGGCGATCGTACCAAGCATCCACATATTTTTCTTTAGGTGTGAGTTGGTTTCATCCAGGCGTCTTTGCAGTCTTTGCTCATAGTCTTCTCTTGATGATGATTCATCAAAAACAGCGTAGTGAGCTTTAGCAATAACTTCCGGACAGTTTTTGTATAGGTATTCCATTTCGTGAAGTTTTTGTGTCTCCACGATTCTTGTGGCTTCATTCACATAGTGCTTGGCCTCTTTTTGAAATTTCGTCAGCTGCAGAATCTTATGGATTGTGATAACCCAGATCGCTACAGAGAAGGCCAGTAGAGGCCACATGATAAATCCACCTTGCTTAAAAATTTCAATAAAATGCATACGTACTCCTTTGGACATAGTTCTCTAGAGAATCTACTCTAGATCCGCGTTTAAATGTTTAACAGGTTCAACTTTGAGAGAGAGCTACGAATTACTTCTTGGGGACAGGAACTTCTTTTGGTGTATCCTTAATCTTTTGGTTAACTTCATCTAGGATCAACTCATTTCTTTTATTGTATTCAGCTGCGTATGTTCTCTTTTCTAAAATGGCCTTTGCTTCTTCCAGGCGATTTTTTCTCATCAGGTTGTAGGCGTAAAGACCTACAATGTCCGCGCGGTTTAAGTAGTCGCGCTGAATCTTTGAGATGTATGAAAACGACTTATCCATATCGTTTTGTCTGAAATAAATCAGGGCCAGAGAGTAGAGAAGGTCGATATCTTCGTTATTTTTTGCTTCCAGCTTCTTTAAGATATCCAGCGCCTTATTGTTCTCATTGAACTCGATATACAGCTGGGCCATATTGAAGTCCGGAGTGAAATAACTAGGCACGATTGTATTGGCCTTTTTAAAGGCATCGTAAGCTTCATTAAAGCGTTTAAACACCAGGTGAATAAGTCCCAGGTTGTTAGAGATAACCGCCTCAGCAAGTTTCTTTTGCGAGTCGTTCATATCCTTGTTTGAAGCTCTGGTTGCTTCCATTCCCAGCTCGTAATAAAAGATCGCTTTAGGGTAGTCCTTGTTAAGCGAGTAACAAGTTCCCAGAGCATTCCAGTAAAACGGGTTAGTTTTATTCTGGTGCATTTTTTCTTCCAGTATCCCTTGGCCTTTAGCGATCTTTTGCTGATGGCAAGCAACCAGCGCCAGAGAGATGAAATCGCGTTTTGGCGACTCCATCGCCTGAAGGCGATTGGTGTTATAGCGCATGAACGATTCTTCAGCTAATAGGTCATACTGGTCTTTCTGGATCTGGTTATTAAAACTTGGCCCTGCACAACTAGCAGCTAAAAAAGCGAGAGCAAGTAGGGCGAATGTTGATTTAGTTTTCATACTCATTATTGTCCTGCAACCACTCTATTGTTATTTGAAGTCCCAATGTCTAAAGTGTTCGAGAAGAGAATTGCCGAGTGAAAATTAAGTGCTTTTTCCAATGAATTATTTTTTTCTAAACCGACTATATCATTTTTTTGAACTTCGAAAAAATAATTATTTTTCTCTAAAAAGGCCATTTTTTCGCGATCAACTTGCAGGCCCTTAGAGATCAGTGACTCAGTAATTTGGCGCATTCCCTGTTTAAACCCCTCTAAATACTTATCATCTACCCCTTTTGGGATGTAATTTCTGATAGCTTTCACCAATGAAAAGTACGGTTTCCCAAGGACATTTCTGATCATGATAACTTCCTGTGGTCCAGAGCTTTTTGAAAGAGTTATGGCCTCGTTATTAAGCTCTCCAATCATGGCAAAATACTGCTCTAGTTCTGAGTTAAACTTGTCCTCGTTGAACTTTTCTTCTTCTGTGAAGACGAACTTCATATCCAAGGCCTTTTTAGCGAACTCTGTCACGTACTCGTATTGAGTTGTGATGGCCGTCAGGTCCAGGATTGGCTGAAGCTCAGCAATGTCTTTTTTCACAGCTTCAGGGTTCTGATAGAATTTGTATCTTACGTATTTATCCATCATGTTTTTAAGAGTCATGTTTTCAGCATGGGCCTTGAAGTAGGTGATAGCTTCTCTGTAGTTGTCAGCGTAAATCATGCGCTCCATGTTTTCATTTTGAGTTCTAGTAATTAACTTTTCGCTCAGGTCACATTTTTTGAATTCTTCTTCCACTTTAATCAGAGTCCCGATATTCATTTTGTGAATGATCGTGTTCTCGTTGATTAGCTGGTAGAAGTCTTCTTTGTTTTTGTACAGGTCTTTGCAAAAGCGTCTTGCAGTCATGAGTGCCACTTCGTTAGAAGTCTCAACGTTTTGAAGAAGTCTGTATCCTTTTGCCAGAACAAAGAGTGATCCTGTCACTTTGATTAAGTCTTTATCGTCATACAGGTCTAAGCTTTTCTTTAACCACTTGTATGAATCTTTCCCTTTGTTTTGCTCAAGAGAAAGAGCAGCGATAGCGTAGGCCGCTTCAGCTTTTGTTCTTCTTGGGTATTGTTTTGAGTCGTAGATCGACTCGTATCCTTTCATCGCTTCTTTGATTTGCCCTTTCTTCTCTAAAGCCTGGTACTTGTTAAACAGAAGTCCACCAAGAACCGCAATTGAGTTTTCGATGTATTCTTTTGAGAAGTTCAGGTAACCTTTTTCGATTTTTCCAATCCAGAAAGCAAGTTTATCTGTGTTCTTTTCTTTGATGTAGTAATCAAGAATCTGAGTCAACATTTCGCGGTGGATATTCTCATCACTCTTGTAATAGAACTTGTACACCATCAGGATGTTGACGGCCTTTTTGATACGGTTTAGTTCGAAATACTTGTTAAATAGCTTTTGGTAAATCGCTTGCGACTTATCTGATTGTGGGTAGAAAATCACAAAGTTTTTGAAGGCGAAGATGGTGTATTCGTCTTCTTTGGCCTTTGGAAGTTTTGCCAGCTCAATTGTCGCAAGCATTGCATCCAGAGACTTTCTTGTTGTTTCGTTTTTATCTTTTGTCAGTTTGGCATTCATCACAGCGCGAACGTAGTACTTAAGTGCCACCTGGTAGTCCTGAGCTGAAAGCGCAGTTTCCCCTTGGTAGTAGCGGTATAGCTTCTTGTTTGGACGGTCTAAGCTTGAAAGAATATCAAAGTAGCGCATGATCTTTTTATAGTCGTCCTTGCTGTAAACAACAGGGTCTTTAGACTTGTCTTTGATCAGGTTGATTTGCATGAACCCGGCAACTTCCTTGATCTTGTTTTGGGCCTGGAAAAGGTCGTCTTTATCCAATTTGTTTTTCTTGTGCAGCTCAAGGATGCTGTTAGCAGTGTCAAAGTACTGGTCGTCTTTTTTACTTTCACGGTAAACGTCAAGTTGAGTCAGGCGAACTTTCATCTCACCGTTAGGGTCTTTTCTTTTTCTTGTATCTTTAAGCGCTGCTTTTAAAACTTCATCTGTCATAGAGAAGTTGTTTTTATTCATTGATGAAAGCGCCAGTCCAAGCAGGTGAGGAGCTGATGGGTTCGCGTTAGCTTCGAAGAATTCAACCCCTTCATAAGTCGCGTCGGCCTGAACGAAGAAGATCCCGATGGCCATAAAAATCTGCTCTTTCATTGAAACGTATTTTTTGTTTTTTGTCGTTTCATATGAAAGCTTGATTAGGTCCAGGGCCTTCTTGAAATTTCTTTCTTTAAGGTGACACCAACCGGCGTTGTAAAGGTGTTTCCCGTACCATTCATCGTCTGGGTTTTTAAGAACGTCGTTATAGTAAACTACCGCTTCATGGTAGCGTTTATTGTTATAGTAGTATTCTGCCAGCGCCGTTTTTGCGTTGTACATCGTTTTAGACTCACCAGTGCTATTAGCGATGGCAAGTTTCAGGAAGCGTTCTGTGTCTGAAGCTGTCCCGTAATCGCGAGAGTTGATCGCCAGGGCATAGTAGATTTCGGCGATTCTTGGGTATTTTGGGTATTGAGAAATAATAGTTAAAGCGTAACTCTGGGCCGTTTTGTACTGCTCTTGAGACGCTTTAAAGAAAGTTTCTTTTCCGTTTTTAATGACCACGCTAGCGTCGGCCTTAAGCAGGTTTAAGTTTTCTTTTTCTTTAATAAGTTTAATTTTTTCAGAGTAAAGCTCGAACAGGCGGTGTTTTAGTTCCGGCCCTGAGTAGCGGTTTCCTTTAATAGTTTTAATTTCGCTGTCGATTAAAACCATTAGTTTTTTCCAACGTTCTTGATCAAACGCCGGAGCGGGCGTCATAGCTCCAGTTTGTGGAGCTTCTTGCGATAAAGAAACGTTAGCTGAGAGTAATGTAAGAAGAAGTAGGAGTGTTTTCATGAAGGGCCCTCTGTATGTGCGGAGGATTAACGTCAATATTAAATAAACTTAGCGAAGGTTTTCAATTTCTCTGCTGTTTTCGAAGTCAAAGTTATTTTTCTCTAACAGTGAACGTTTAAAAGACTGGCGCTCTCTTTCGTTAACTGTTAAGTCCCCTGGTGCCATGATCTGTCCTTTGATCTCTAAACTCCCAAGGTCGATGACTTCGTATTCTTTATACTTATAAATAACGTTTTTCTTTTCCTCCTGGGCCATAAGCCCAGAAGAAAGAAGAAGTGATAATGTTGTGACAGCTAATATTTTCATAATTTGTCCCTTAATTATTTATTGGCCACTTTTTTGTTATCGACACAAGCAGACTGAAGTCCGAAAGAGTAGTCCCCAAGCTCATCGGCCCAGAAAGAACCGTTGAAGTCGAAGAAGTACTGGCTCGTCTTTCTATTGATGTTCACATCAGAACCACGAGAACGTCCTGCTTCAGCAATGGCCTTAGCGTTATAGATGTCGTCGCGTTTTTTAGAAAGTAGTTCAAGTTTCAGGTTGAACATCGAGTAACTGTGCTTGTGAATCTCGTTAACGAAAGTGAAAATTTCTTTTTTAATATAATGGTTGATCTTGGCACTGATAAAACCGATTGTTGAATCCAGGTTCCCTTCAAGGTTTTCTGTGAATTCATTTCTGTTTTTCAGACGTTTTAATAACGCCAGCTCATCCTTAGCTGCTTTTAAGCTCGCTAAGTCCAGGTTGAACTTAACTTGTTTTCTCGTTTGAGTGATCAGGTTTCTAATAAATGGGTTTAAATTCCCTCTGGTTTCCGGATCTGCATAATAAAGATCCAGGAAGTAAGTGTGAGACATTTTGTTTTTACCAAGAATGTCTTTTAGTGCCTGGGCCTTTGGTTGGTAGAACTCATAAAAGTGATCAACAACTTTTAGCGAGTCATCCCACAGACATAGGTTGTAATAAGAAAGGGCCATTAGAACTTCTGCTTCAGGGAAGAAGTAACTTTCAAGCAGGGGAGCTTTATAAGTTACAGTTAAACCAAGAGCGCGGTTGTAGTCTTTCAGGTAGTAGTGTGCCCAGGCCTGATCCATCAGGATGTAAGGCCATTTGTATGAGCGTTTGTCGATTTGTTCATAAGTTGTAAGAGCATCTTCGTATTTTTTCTCTTCGATTTTCACTCTTGCTGTTCTAATGATACAAGTCTCTTTCAGGTAGTTGTAGTAGCGCTTAAGTTTTTCACCCTTAACATTTGATTCCTGTGCTGTTGATTTTTTTACACATGATTCATAAAGGTTAAGCGCTTCAATGTTTTTGCGCTCCATATTCCTGATGGTCCCTTTAATCAAGGCTGCCTCAGCAGAGAACTGGTGAGTTTCTGGAATGCGCGAAAGGATTTCATAGGCCTTGGCATTCTGGTCCTTGTTAAAAAGTCTTGTCCCCAGAATCAGTGAGATCGATGGAATGTTGAAGCTCTCCAGGCGTTTTTCATCCAGGTTTAAGACGGCCATTGTCCCGGTTTTTAAAACCAGGGTCTCAATGTCGGCCTCAAGTTCAGCGTCGATTTCATTGTTGGTTTCAAGATAGTTATTGATGTAGGGGATCGCACTAAAATAGTATGATCCTTCAATCAACTCGTGAGCAATTTTCTTGTCGCGGGTCTTTGATTTATCTTTTTGATAAAGTTCATAAGCACCTTTAGCAGAAGCATGCACCTGCGATGTGACTGTAAGAAGAGCGATTAACAGTGCTAAGTATTTCATATGACCTCTAAGATTTTATAAATTAGAAAAAGACCCCGATTGTCAGGATGGCATCAGTATTTTGTCTAAGCTTAGAGCTTGGAGTTTTACCGTTAACTGTCGGTCCTGGGGCCTTGTAGTTATTCATGATCAGGTCTAGCCCGATATGAATGTTTTTTGTTGCGTGGAAACTAAGACCAGTTTTAGCAATGACTGAAGTGTACTTTTCGTCTTTGTAAGAGTTGGCCTGTGAGGGAGTGGCAACTGAAGTCGCGTTACTAGAAGTGTTTAGCTTCCCAAGTCCCAGACCTAAGTTCCAGTCAAAGTAGAAAATTTTGTTAAATGTATTGATCTTCCCGTAGAAAGGAGACCACTTCGCCACGATACCATAATTGCTGTCTGTCTTTCTGATAAACGGAATCGACCCGTTTAAGCGTTTTAAGTTTTCCATCGCTTCGTTGTCGCTGTTGCTGTACTTAGTGTACAGAAGTTCCACCGCCCATTCTTCCGTAAGGTAGAACCCAGCATTGGTGTGAACCATTGAAGTGTCCTGGAAGTTTGACGATAGACCCATACCGTAACCAAGGTTCAGGTAAACAGTTTTGTCTTTTTTGTGAACTTTATTTTGGAGAACGTATACTTTTTTATCTGGATCAAGCCACATAAAATCATATAAGTCTTTTTCATCAGCCCTTAGCGCGGGTGCGCTAAGGGTGAATGAAACAAGTGAAAGAGCGATAATATTTCTATAGTTAAGTTTCATTAAATGGCTCCTAATACTGTCGCTTTAACTTTATAGCGAACTTCAACTTTAGATCCCTCAGCAGGTAGAGAATTAGCATCGAACTTTACAGTTCTTTGGGCAGCATTAAAGACATAACCAGAGTTAACTTTTACGTTGTTAACATAAACATCAACTTTGTCTTCGTATGGAGATTCATTAAGAGCGAAACTATCCATTAAGTTAACAATTCTTCCCCCCATATCCAGAAGGATAGTAGAGAAGTCTTGCTTAATGTCGGCAGTGATACCAGCTGTCGCAGTGGCAACTTCTTTATAACGGTTACCGATAGTTTCCCATTGGTATCCATAGTTTTTCACTGTTACGATAGAGTAGGCCTTAACCATCCCTTTGTTTGTTTTCTGAGCTTGTAGCTTATCAAGATACTCTTGAACTTTCTTTTCTGACTGGTCTTCTTCATCAGAGATGTAAACCACAACTAAGAAAGCATCTGGTCTTAAAAAGCTTGAAGCATAACGGTCCATAAAACTTGCTGATGTTTTTAATCCTTGCTCAATCCCTGATCCAGACGTTCCTACCTTTACCCATTTTGTAAAGTTGTTTAGGAATGCAGTTTTATTTCCTTTGGCAGAAGCACTAGTAAGTTTCGAGCTGTCACCAACCATTTTCCCGTTTCTTGTCGATGTACCATCTGTAGTAGTGATGGCCATCTTGAAGTCGATATCCTTTTCGATGAATTGGTTAATAAATGACTGGAAATTTTTCCCTAGAGCATCTTGTTCATCCGCCATTGATCCCGAGTCATCAATAACCCATAGGATGTCGACGTCACCGTTCTTCCCTTTGTTTTGAGTAAAGATTTCTGAACGGTCATTTAAAATAACAACTGGCTCTGTAATTGGTGGTTCAACTACCGGTGGGTTTACCACTGGAGGGTTTACTACAACAGGTGGATTAACTACAGGTGGCTCTGTTACTGGAGGATTCACAACCACAGGAGGTTCAGTGACCACAGGAGGATTCGTTACGACTGGAGGGTTTGTCGTCCCACCACCACCGCCGTTATCGCCTGTGTTTCCACCACCAGTATTGCCGCCGCCAGTGTTCCCACCGCCAGTACCAGTATCACCACCACCGGTGTTTCCTCCACCAGTGTTGCCGCCACCGTTACCATCAGGCACAATTCCGCCGCCATTACCCCCAGTGTCTCCACTAGGTGTACTGATTTCAGAAAGACCTTGTTTTTCGTAGAACTCACTTTGCTTACAGGCACCAAGAACTAGAAGGCATAGGGCAATAAGCAAATGCTTTTTGCCTCGAGAAAGATTTAATAGCATGAACGTCCCCATCTAACGTCAAAGAATTGATCTTTTCCGAAACTCTGATTTTGATAACCACAGACGTGCAACATCAGTAAACGAACTACTTCAAAATCAAAGGCTATTAGGTGGTTTGATTATAGCGATTTAAGAAGTGAGTTTTTCAGGGATTAAAGTTTTTTGGGGAATATCCGACAAGTTTTGATGAATATTCATGACTTATTTGTGCTTTTTTTTCAAAAATTCGTGATAAAATTACTTTAAGCGGATCTTTAAAAAGTGCCAATTCCGGTGGACACCGCTGATAATAAGTATTTCAACTCTATGACAGGAGAACAACCATGTGCCTAATTTGCGTAGAATTCAACAAGAAGCGCATGACTCGTGAGGAAGTGAAAAAAGCTTTACCCGAGATGGTGATGTTTGCTAAAACTGAAGAGGATAGGAATCATTATAAGAAGCTCCAGTCATTAGGAGATTCGTCTGACGAAAATGCTCTTTCAGATTTTATCGATGATCACGTAAGTAAATATGGGAAAAAAATTAGCTGATTTAGAGTACACCAACCGCCTTTATAAGAAGGCCCCTTTTCTTTATGCCCAAGTTAAACCTACGCCGCTTAAAGAACCAAAACTTTTACATATAAATACTGACCTGTTTGAACGCATGGAGCTTGATCTTTCACTCAAGGATGCTCCTTCGTTTCTGCGTTTTTTAAATGGCAACCTGGATTTTGAAGGACTCTTTTTTGGTGCGAGCTTTTATTCGGGCCACCAGTTCGGTCATTACGTTCCACGCTTAGGCGATGGGCGAGCGATTACACTGGCAGAAGTAAAAAATCATTCAGGTGAACACTTTGAGCTGCAATTAAAAGGCTCAGGACTGACTCCCTTTTCCCGCATGGGTGATGGCAAGGCCGTGGTGCGATCAAGCATCAGAGAGTACCTGGCGAGCGCTCATTTAAAGGCCCTAGGTATTCCTACTACTGAAGCCTTGGCGGTGATTACGGGGGCAGATGATGTCTACCGCGAAGAGATCGAAAAGAGTGCCATCGTTTTACGTGTGGCCGAAAGTTTCTTACGTTTTGGTCATTTCCAATATTATTCGCACACCAATCAAAAAGAAGAGCTTAAAGAACTCGTGGAGTTTGCAATCTCCCATTATTTCCGCGAATACCAGGATCATCCAAACCGTTATGTGCTTTTTTATCAAGAAGTCATAAAGAGAACTGCAAAGCTTTTTGCTAACTGGCAAGCAGTCGGTTTTTGTCATGGAGTTTTAAATACAGATAACATGTCCTTATTGGGACTGACACTTGATTACGGCCCTTACGGCTTTATCGATCACTTCGATCAGGATCATGTTTGCAACCATTCTGACCACGAGGGCCGCTACAGTCTGGGGAATCAGCCGGGAATCGGCATGTGGAACCTGGAAAGGTTAGGGGATGCTCTCGCTGATTTTATTAATGAAGAAGACAGAAAGAGAACGCTGGAGACTTATCCACCGCTTTTTTTATATGAATACCGCAGATTGCTCTTAGAAAAGTGTGGGCTTTATAAAATGCACCTGGATGATGAGGACTTACTAAGAGGCATGCTCAACATGCTGGTGACAAGTAAGATTGATTACACTCAATTTTTCCGTGCGCTTTCTCGTTATGAAAAAGGAAGCTTGGTCTTAAATGGATTTGATAATCCAGAACTCAAAGAATGGCTTGCTCGTTACGAACAAAGACTGGTGATTGAAGAAGAGGATGAATCTTCTCGTCACGAAAAGATGCTTAATCGCAACCCGAAATTTATTTTAAGAAACTATATCGCCCAGATGGCCATCGAAGACGCTTCTATGGTGTCTGTGGTGTATCAGGTGCTCACTCATCCATTTGCCGAATGGGAAGACTTCCACGAGTGGTCTAAACCTGCGCCGGTCAAATATAAAAACCTGTCAGTGAGTTGTTCGTCTTAACTTATACGAGGTGACTTATGAAAGTTGTCGTTTTTGGATACTCAGAAGCCCCGGATCGCTACTCGAATATGGCGGCCAATCTTCTTTGCGATTATAAACACGAAGTGGTGACGATTAACCCTCGTCAGGAAGAAGAGCTCAAAAAGATTAACACCACTTTCCACACCCTGACTCTTTATGTGAATCCGCAAATTTCTGACAAATATCAGGATCTGCTTTTAAACTCTAAACCTAAGCGAGTTATCTTTAATCCTGGTACGGAAAACCCCGCTTTAGAGAAGAAATTTGAAGCTCAAGGTGCAGAAGTCGTGATCGGCTGCACTCTAGTCATGCTCAGAACGCAGCAATTCGACTAGAGAATTCCCGAGCAAAAAGCTTTCTTTCTTGCCCAACTAGAGATTTAGATTTTTAATTATATCTATCAATCAACAATGGTGATGGGAACATATGCAATCAAGAACACTTATTGGTCTGTCTCTTATACACATCTCCGAGCCCACGAGACGCTCAGT